>JBBKVJ010000276.1:0-3239 GCA_037968375.1 Paracoccaceae bacterium
AGGTCGAGGGGTGCCAGCAGATGCGGATAGGCGGTCATGGCAGGTCTCCTTCGGGCGCGGGCGACCGTGGCGCGGCGCATGCGAATTGTCACCCCCTACGCCGCGTCACACCGGAGGGCGGCACCGGGCGTCGCGCGAAGAAAATTTTTGGACGAAAAAATTTTTGCGCCGGTGGCAAGGGCCGTGGGGGCTTTCGCTGGTCATTGTCGCTGGCTAGGGTTCGCGGGCGATTTGGCATGCGGAGGTCGCGCGATGATCCATCACGGCGCGTGCCTCTGCGGTTCGGTGACCTTTGAGGCAGAAGGCCCGCTGCCCGATGTCGTGGCCTGTCACTGCACGCAATGCCGCAAGACTTCGGGCCACTACTGGGCCGCAACGACCGCGCCTTTCGAGAGGTTTCGCATCACCGGGACCGACGGACTGGGATGGTTCCAGTCATCGCCCGGCGCCCGGCGGGGGTTTTGCCGCCATTGCGGCGCGAGCCTTTTCTGGGAGCCTGCGGGCGAAGGCCGGATGTCGTTTGCGGCGGGCGCGCTGGACGAGCCGAGCGGGTTGGTCACCGCGCGACACATCTACACCGAGGATGCGGGTGACTACTACGCCACCGAAGGACCACCGCCAGCGCCGCGAGGAGGGCCGGGCACGCTGCACGGCAACTGCCTGTGCGGGGCCTGCCGGTTTTCCCTGTCGGGACCGGCGGGCGAGATCACGGCCTGCCATTGCACCCAGTGCCGCAAGCTGTCGGGGCATTATTCGGCGTCATTCGATGCCGATGAGGCGGGGGTTGTCTGGCAGGCCCGTGATCCTTTGGCGGAATATGAAACCCCGGGCGGCGGCAGGCGGGGATTTTGCACGGCTTGCGGATCGTCGCTTTATTTCCGGGCCTCCGACGCGGCGTTCTCGGTCGAGGCGGGTGCGATCGACGGGCCGACCGGCGGGCGCCTGACCGAGCATATCTTCGTGGCCGACAAGGGCGATTACTACGTGCTGGACGACGGGTTGTCGCAGCGCGATCAGGCGTAACGGGCGCTTATGCCTTGCGGCTGATGGTGGACAGCGCGACGCCGGCAATTGTCAGGGCCACGGGGATGATGTTCACGCCGAACGTGCCCTCGGAATATGTGCCGTTCAGCGCCATGAATGTCAGGCCCGCACAGGCGCAAAGCGCGCCGATGACCGACCGCACAGGCCCGGGCGGCAGGCTCTGCGATTGCCGCGATCCGTCTTCGAGCCAGCCAAAAGCGGCGACCAGCGGCAGCAGGGCCACGATCATCGCTGCGAACCAGATCAGGCGTGTCAGCCACCAGAGCCCGCTGCCGGGTGTCATATAGAGACCGAAACCACCCAGCAGCATCGACAGGCCAACAATGGCCAGAAGGGCGGTCAGGTGCCACAGATAGACGGTCATGATCCGCTGGCTGACAAGGATCACCACGGCCCAGGGCCTGATGTTCTGCAGCCACGCCGCGACGCGGGCCTCCAACAGCAGGATCACCCCCGCCTGGGTCAGGCCGATGGCCAGCATCGCAACGGGAACGCCGCTGACATTTCTGCAGGCTGCGGCGTTTCAATGGGTGAACCCCAAGGCGTGGAGCATGTCGCTGACCGCGATGACGGTTTATCTGCCGGGTGAGGGGGTCTGGGCGGTGCTGACGGTGGCAGCTATCTTTGCGGCGGTGAATTTGCCTTCGGTCAGCGCCTGGGTGCTTTTGGGTCAGCAGCTGCGGCGGTTTCTGTCGACGCCCGCGCGGTTGCGCGCCTTCAATTGGACGATGGCGGGGTTATTGGTGCTGTCGCTCTGGCCGGTCGTGATGGCGCATTGAGGCGCCTGACGCTAGGCTGCGCGGATGGCCCGCGAGACTGATCTTTATCCACCCGTCAAGGCGCTGTTTCAGGCGCAGGGCTATGCCGTGAAGGGCGAGATCGGGGCGGCGGACCTGATGGCCGTGCGTGAAGATGGCGCGCCGGTGATCGTCGAATTGAAACTTGGGTTTTCGCTGACACTCTTCCATCAGGCGCTGGCGCGGCTGAAGGTCACCGATCTGGTCTATCTTGCCGTGCCGATGCCGAAGGGGCGCAAGGCGCTTGCAGAAAATCTGGCGCTGTGCCGCCGTCTTGGGCTGGGGCTCATCACCGTCAGTGCCGGGCTGGCACAGGTCCATGCCGACCCGGGCCCCTATGCGCCGCGCAAGTCGAAACGCAAACGCGACCGGCTGCTGGGCGAGTTTGCACGCCGGTTGGGCGACCCGAACGCGGGCGGTGCGACCCGGCATGGCATCGTCACCGGCTACCGCCAGGATGCGCTGCGCTGTGCAAGCTATCTGGCCGAATACGGCGCCTCGAAGGGCGCTGCGGTGGCGCGCGATACCGGGGTCAAGCCCGCGACCCGGATCATGGCTGACAATCACTACGGCTGGTTCGTGCGGCGCAAACCCGGCGTCTACGATCTGGCAGATGCAGGCCGAACCGCGCTAGCCGATTGGGACGGCGCCCTGCCCGACGGCTAAACACCCGGCGGCAGGACGAATTTCCCCGCGTTTGCCTGTTGACACCCCGAACCGCATTCCATACATCGGCGCCATTAGCACTCCCGTTCGGTGAGTGCTAACACCCCTGAACCGAGAACCAAGGAGTGTTCCAAGATGGCATTCAAACCGCTGCATGACCGTGTGTTGGCCAAGCGCATCGAGGGCGAGGAAAAGACCAAGGGCGGTCTGATCATCCCCGACACCGCAAAAGAAAAGCCCGCCGAGGCCGAAATCGTCGCCGTCGGCGAAGGCTCGCGCAAGGATTCGGGCGAACTGATCCCGATGAGCGTCAAGAAGGGCGATCGCGTCCTCTTCGGCAAGTGGTCGGGGACGGAAGTCACGATCGAGGGCGAAGAAATGCTGATCATGAAGGAAAGCGACATCCTCGGCATCATCGCCTGAGCCGTCGCGCCTTTCACTTTGAAACCAGACAACAGGAGCAACCAACATGGCTGCTAAGGACGTCAAATTCGATACCGATGCCCGCAATCGCATGCTGCGCGGCGTCAACATCCTCGCCGATGCGGTGAAGGTCACACTGGGCCCCAAGGGCCGCAACGTGATCCTTGAGAAATCGTTCGGCGCGCCGCGCATCACCAAGGACGGCGTCACCGTCGCCAAGGAAATCGAGCTGGAAGACCGGTTCGAGAACATGGGCGCACAGATGGTGAAGGAAGTCGCTTCCCGCACCAATGACGAGGCCGGCGACGG
>JBBKVJ010000277.1:0-7789 GCA_037968375.1 Paracoccaceae bacterium
TCGTCCAGCAACCGCTCGAGACGGTCGATCCGGCGGGTCCAGTCGCGGGCATCGGCCCAGGTCGCATCGACCAAGACCAGAAGCGGGCCGCTGCCGGGGCGTTCGACGTCCGGGTTCAGGACCGGACCGGCGAAACCGATGATCGCGGCGGCCACGGCGGCCATGCGCAGCACAAGTAACCACCAGGGCGTCTTGTCGGTCTGATGCTCGTCATCGGTCAGGCCAAGCAGCAGTGCGACGCCCGGAAACCGGCGCCGGATCGGGGCGGGCGGCACGGCGCGCAAGATCAGCCAGAGGATCGGCAGCGCGATCAGCCCCAGAAGAAGCCACGGCGCGGTAAAGCCGATAGGCCCTGCCATCCACATCAGCGCCGCCGCTCCAGCGCGCGGTAAAGCCAGAGAAGTGCCGGCAGTGCCGCCTGATCGGTGTGATGCGTGCTGGCCTGCCAGCCGGTCAATCGCGCCAGATACTCCAGCCGCGCCTTGCGCTGGGCCAGCCGGTCGAGATAGCGGGCGCGCAGGTCGCCGGCCTTCAGCGTCTCATGCCGCAGGCTGCCCGACATCGATTCGAATATCGTGCGGCCGTCGAAGGGAAACTCTTCCTCCTGCGGGTCGAGGACCATCAGGATCGCGCCGCGCACGCCCCGGTCGGCGGCCTTCAAAAGCTGGGACTCAACCGGGGCGGTATCGCCCAGAAAATCCGAGATGAAGACGGCACGGGAATGCGGCAGCATGCCGCCTGCTTTGGGCGCGCCGTAATCGGTTTCGCTGCCGGGGCGGGACAGAACCTCGGCCAGTCGCAACAACTGCAACTCGCCACGCCCGGGGCGCAAGGCTTCGTCATAAAGGCCGACCCTCTCGCCGCCCCGAATCAGCAGCACCGACAGAGCAAGGGCCAAAAGCCGGGCACGGTCGCCCTTGGGGGCGCGATCCTTGTCGCCGGTGAATCGCATCGAGGCGGCATCATCGACCCAAATCTGCACCGACTGCGCCGCCTGCCATTCCTTTTCGCGCACGAAATGCGCGTCAGACCGGGCCGAGCGGCGCCAGTCAAGCGTGCGCGCCTCATCTGTGGCGGTCGCCGGGCGGTATTGCCAGAATTCATCACCCATGCCCGATCGGCGCCGCCCGTGATCGCCAAGCAGCACACTGGAGGCGAGGTGCTCGGCTTCGGCCAGAAGCGGCGGCAGTGGTGCTGCCAAAGCTTCGGCGGAGTGGCGCAGAGTGGCGGGTCCGGTCACGAAGCCACCGCTTCGTGCCGCAAAACTCTTTGAAGAGTTTTACAAAAGTTTTCAAAAACTTTTGCGTCCCCGGTTGTCATGGTCAGGCCGCCGCCTCGACCCGGGTCACGCTTTCGGCGACGCGGTCGATCATCTCGCCAAGGCCAAGGCCTCGCGCGCGGGCCGAGAACGACAGCGCCATGCGATGGCTGAGAACCGGGCGGGCCAGCGCCAGAACATCCTCGGGGGACGGTGCCAGACGCCCATCCAGCAGCGCGCGGGCGCGCACCGTCAGCATCAGCGCCTGAGCGGCACGGGGGCCGGGGCCCCAGGCGACACTTTCGGTCACCTCCTGCGGTGCGCCCGCCTCGCCGGGACGGCAGGCGCGGACCAGATCGAGGATCAGCTCGACCACGCCGTCGCCGACCGGCATCCGCCGGATCGTGGTCTGCGCCGCGATCAGTTCGGCGGCGGTAAAGACGCCATGCGCCTGATCCTCGGCGACACCGGTGGTCGCCATCAGGATATCACGCTCGGTGGCGCGGTCAGGATAATCCACGTCGATTTGAACCAAAAACCGGTCAAGCTGCGCCTCGGGCAGGGGATAGGTGCCTTCCTGTTCGATCGGGTTCTGGGTGGCCAGCACGTGGAACGGCCTTGGCAGCACGCGGTGGGTGCCCGCGATGGTCACCTCACGCTCCTGCATCGCCTGCAGCAGGGCGGATTGGGTGCGGGGGCTGGCGCGGTTGATCTCATCGGCCATCAGCAATTGGCAGAAGATCGGGCCTTCGATGAAGCGAAAGCTGCGGGTGCCGGTATCGGCGGTTTCCAGCACCTCGGAGCCGAGGATATCGGCGGGCATCAGATCGGGGGTGAACTGGATGCGGTTGCCGTGCAGGCCCATGACCGTCGACAGAGTATCGACCAAACGGGTCTTGCCAAGGCCCGGCAGGCCGATCAGCAGGCCATGACCGCCGCACAGCAGCGCCGCCAGCGTCAGGTCAACGACACCCGGCTGACCGATGAAGCGCTTGGTGATCGAGGCTTTCGCCTGGCCAAGTTTTTCCGCCAGCGCCTCGATTTCGGCCACAAGAGTTTCGGCTTCGGCCATGACAACGTTCTCCCATAGGATTATGAGGTCTATTAGACGGAGATAACGCCCGGGCTGCAATTGGCAAAACCGAAGACAGGACAAATGATCGTGACACCATCGGCGGAAAGCCTCGCATCGGCGGCGAAGGCGGCAGGCAAGAAGGGCCCACCGCCGGTGCATCTGTGGGATCCGCCGTTCTGTGGCGATCTGGACATGGAGATCAGGCGCGATGGCACCTGGTTCTATCTTGGTACGCCGATCGGGCGGCATGCGCTGGTCAAGCTGTTCTCGTCGATCCTGAAGCGCGAGGGCGACGATTATTTTCTGGTCACGCCGGTCGAGAAAGTCGGCATCCGGGTCGAGGATGCACCCTTTGTGGCGGTGGATTTCGACGCCGAGGGGGCGGGGCGCGATCAGACGCTGACCTTTCGCACCCATGTCGAAGATGAAGTTCTGGCCGGCCCAGATCACCCGATCCGGGTCGAGCGGGACGCACAGACCGGCGAGCCGTCGCCGTATATCCTGATCCGCCGCAATCTGGAGGCGCTGATCGACCGAAAAAGCTTTTACCGGCTGGTCGAGCTGGGCGCCCACGAGGCGCATGAGGGCGCGCGCTGGTTCGGGCTGTGGTCTGGGGGCCGGTTCTTCCCGATGATCCCGTCGGATGAGCTGCCCTGATGCCGCGCTTTTGCGCCAATCTGACCTTTCTCTATACCGAGCTGCCGTTGTTGCAGCGGATTCGCGCGGCAGCCAAGGCCGGGTTCGGGGCCGTGGAAATTCTGTTCCCCTACGAGGAACCGGCCAGCGCCATCGCCGAAGAGGCGCGGCTGGCCGGTCTGCCGATCGCGCTGATCAACACGCCGCCGCCGAACTGGACCGGCGGTGATCGGGGATTTGCGGCGATCCCGGGCGGCGAGGCGCGGTTTCGCAGCGATTTCGAGCGGGCCTTGCGCTTTGCCAAGGTGTTGAAGCCGCAGCATCTTCACATCATGGCGGGCCGGGCTGACGGGCCGCAGGCGCGCGAGACTTATGTCAGCAACCTGCGCTGGGCGGCAGAGCGCGCGCCCGAGCAAAGCCTGACCATCGAGCCGATCAATCCGCATGACATGCCGGGGTATTTCCTGGCCGATTTTCCACTGGCGCTGGACCTGCTGCACGAGATCGACGAGCCGAACCTGAAGCTGCAGTTCGACGCCTATCACGCGCATCTGATCCACGGCGATGTGATGGCGACGTGGGAGGCGTGCGCCTCACAAGTGGTGCATGTGCAGATCGCCGATGCGCCGGACCGCCACGAACCGGGCACCGGCGAGGTCCCATACCCTGCGTTCTTCGCAGCCCTTGATGCGGGCGGCTACAAAGGCTGGGTCAGTGCCGAGTACACGCCGGAATGGCGCACCGAGGACGGTTTGTCGTGGATGGCTGCAGGCTCCTGACACAATGCTGTCAGGAGGGGTGTGCGAAGAAGGGGGCATCAACCCTGAAAGAGGAGATTTCACGATGACACATACCCTTGACAACTCGGTCGTCTGGTTCGAACTGCCGGTGCGCGACATGTCGAAGGCGATTGCCTTCTACAATACGGTTTTCGACTCAGGCCTGACCCTCGACACCTCGGGCCCGAACCCGATGGCGATGTTTCCGACCAAGGGCGGGATGACCGGGCCGGGCGTTTCCGGCCATCTTTATCCGGGCACTCCGGCGAAGAACGGCGCCGGGCCGACGGTGCATCTGCGGGTGCCGGACAGGCTGGAAGATGCCATTGCGCGCTGCGAAAAGGCGGGCGGCGAGGTCACGCCCGGGATCATCCCGCTGCCGGTCGGGCGCTTTGCCTATGCACATGACCCGGATGGCAATTCCATCGGTCTGTTCCAGCCGAACTGAGGAGCCAGACATGCGCCGCGCCGACCGCCTGTTTCAGATCGTCCAGTATCTTCGGGGCGGTCGGCTGGTGACGGCGCGGCTGCTGGCCGAGCGGTTGGAAGTATCCGAGCGCACGATTTATCGCGATGTCGCCGACCTGATCGGCTCGGGCGTGCCGATCGAGGGCGAGGCAGGTGTGGGATACATCATGCGGGCGGGCTACGACCTGCCACCCTTGATGTTCACCCGCGACGAGATCGTGGCGCTGGTCGCCGGCGCTCGGATGATCCGCGCCTGGGGCGGGGCGGCGATGGCGCAGGCGGCGGAAGAGGCGCTGGTGAAGATCGGCGCGGTTCTGCCCGAGGCCGAACGGGCGCGGGCGGGTGCTGTGCAGGTTCATGCCTTCACGATGCCGCAGATGGACGATGCGACGCGGGCACGGCTGGACGAGATCGAGCGCGCGACCGAGGCGCGGATGCGGTTGCGGATCGCCTACGCCGACGAGGCCGGGGTGGCGACCGACCGGGCTGTCCGACCGCTGGGCCTCTGGTTCTGGGGCAAGGTCTGGACCCTGGTCGCCTGGTGCGAGTTGAGGGCTGATTTCCGGATGTTCCGGGTCGACCGGATCACCGGCATGACGGCGGACGGCACGTTCCGGGATGAGCGCGGCAAGCGGCTGGCCGATTTCTATGCCTGCGAGGTTCCGCGTCGCGACTGAGCGAAAGGGTCAGTCCACAAGTGCGCGCGCGGAGAACGCGCGTGCCTGAACCCAACCCAGCCTTATCCCACCGGCGCCCAGATCACATCGTCGATCCGGGGCGCGCCGGTGGCCAGCATCACCAGCCGGTCGAAACCCAGTGCGATGCCGCTGGCCTCGGGCATCTCGTCAAGGGCAGCCAGGAAATCCTCGTCCAGCGGGTAGCGATCGCCATAAACGCGCTGCTTTTCGTCCATCTCCAGCCCGAACCGGCGGCGCTGTTCGGCGGCGTCAGTCAATTCGCCGAACCCATTCGCCAGTTCCACGCCGCAGGCATACAACTCGAACCGTTCGGCAGTGCGCGGATCGTCGCCCGTAGGCCGGGCCAGCGCCGCCTCGGCGACCGGATAACGGTCGAGTATCGTGGCGCGACCGATCCCGAGATTCGGCTCAACCTTCTCGACCAGTACACGTGACAGCATATCCGACCAGGTATCGTCCGCCGCCGCCCGCAGCCCCGTCTCAACCACCGCCGCGCGAAGCGCCCCTGCATCAGGCTCGCCATCGGCGTTGATCGTCGCCAGAAGGTCGATCCCCGCATACCGCTGGAACGCCTCGGCAACACTCAGACGTTCCGGTGGCGCGTAGGGATCGCAAGTCCGGTCGCGAAAGCAAAGCTGCGTCGTCTTGGCGGCCTCGGCGGCCAGATGCAGAACGCGCGCGCAATCCTCCATCAGCCGGTCATAAGGCTCACCCGCACGATACCATTCCAGCATCGTGAACTCGGGCGAATGCAGCGCCCCACGCTCGCGGTTGCGCCAGACATGGGCGAAGGCGAAGATATGCGTCTCGCCCGCCGCCAGCAGCTTTTTCATCGCGAATTCGGGCGAGGTGTGCAGAAACATCGCCCGCGCCACAGCGTCGGTGCCAACCGCCTCGGTCGCGAAAGCGTGCAGATGCGCCTCGTTGCCCGGGCTAACCTGCAGGCAGGCCGGATCGACCTCGGTAAAGCCTTCCGCTGCAAACCAGCCGCGCAACGCCGCCTGCACCCGGTTCCGCGCCAGCAGCAATTCGCGCCGGTCGGCGTGGATGGATTTGCTCCACCAGGGCGCGTTGAGATCAGAACCGGTCATAGAGGGCTTTCATCTGGCGATTTGAGGGAAGATAGGCTAGGGCCTCACGGGCCAACGCCCCGTCCATAGGCGGCGGCCCGTTCGATCACAAGGAAGACCCGTCATGAAAGTCATCGCCTCGTCGCTTCGCAAGGGCAACGTTCTGGACATCGACGGGCGGCTGTATGTCGTGCTGTCGGCGGAAAACTTTCACCCCGGCAAGGGCACGCCGGTGACCCAGATCGACATGCGCCGGATTTCCGATGGCACCAAGGTCAGCGAGCGCTGGCGCACCACCGAACAGGTGGAAAAGGCGCAGATCGACGACCGGAACCACGATTTCCTCTACAAGGATGGCGAAGGGTTCCATTTCATGGACCCCGAAACCTACGACCAGATCGCCGTGACGCCCGAGGTGATCGGCGATCAGGCGGTCTATCTGCAAGAGGGCATGCGGGTTTCGCTGAAGACGCATGAAGGGGTCGCGATTGCCATCGAACTGCCGATGAAGATCACCGTCGAGATCACCGAGACCGAACCGGTGGTAAAGGGCCAGACCGCCTCATCCTCCTACAAGCCGGCGATGACCGATTCAGGTCTGCGTGTCATGGTGCCGCCGCATATCGGTATCGGTACCCGCGTGGTGATCAACACCACCGACAACACCTATGTCGAGCGGGCGAAGGCCTGAGGCCGCGCCAGATCAGTCGCTGACCCTCGCCACCAGTTCCAGCACCCTCGGGCCGACCGCCTCGACCATCAGCCGCACACCCGCCGCGTTCGGATGCAGCCCGTCGGCCTGCATCACATCCCTCAGCGAGCCGCCGTCAGCGACCTGTCTTGCCAGCGGCGCCAGGAAATTGTCGACATGCAGCACACCAAATTCGGCGGCAAGCTCGGGCACAATCGCGTCGAACGCGGCCTTGTAGCCGGGCCCGTAGTTTCCCGGCGCGTTGAGGCCGATCAGCAGCACCGGCACATCCGCCGCCGTCGCAGCCTCCAGAATGCCGCGCAGATTGGCGCAGCTGACACCTGGATCGATGCCGCGCAAAAGATCGTTACCGCCCAGCGCCACGATCATCGCACCGACATCCGGCGTCAGGGTCCAGTCAACGCGCGACAGCCCGCCCGCCGTGGTGTCGCCAGACACTCCGGCGTTGATCAGCACCACCTCTGCGCCGGCCTCGGCCAGCCAGACAGCCAGTTGCGGCACAAAGCCATCCTCAGCGGGCAGCCCGTAGCCTTGCGTCAGGCTGTCGCCCAGGGCAGCGATGGTCACCGGTTCCGCAAATGCCGGCGTCAGAATAAGAAGACTTGCCGCGATATGGTTGCGCATCCACCGCCACGCGCCATATCCAAACTGTGCCAGCAACCGACATAGGCCCATGACAGATCCCATCCTGACGCTTTCTGACGCCCGTCTGACGCTGAACGGCAATGCCGGGCCAGTGGCTATCCTGCACGGCATCACATTGACAGTCGCCAAAGGCGAAAGCCTGGCGCTGGTCGGTCCTTCGGGGTCGGGCAAATCATCGCTCCTCATGCTGTTGGGCGGGCTTGAGCGCGCCACCGGCGGCGAGGTGCGTGCGATGGGGCACGACCTGACCGCGATGAACGAAGACGCGCTCGCCCGCTTCCGTCGGAACAATATGGGGGTGGTGTTCCAGTCTTTCCACCTGATCCCGACGATGACCGCGCTCGAAAATGTCGCAACGCCGCTGGAACTCGCCGGTCACCGCGACGCGTTCGAACGTGCCGAGCAGGAATTGCGCGCCGTCGGCCTCGGTCCCCGGATCGATCACTAC
>JBBKVJ010000278.1:0-22586 GCA_037968375.1 Paracoccaceae bacterium
GCTCGGCAGGGGTGGGCGCGCCGCCAAGCCGGGCCAGCGTGCCTGCGGCATTGGCGCCGAACAGCTTCCACACATTGCGGCAGACAAGTTTGGCCGCAGGGTGGGTGGCGGGGGATTGGGGCATGTGGGTCTCTGGCAAGGATCGCATTGGGCCGCCCGCTGTCAGGCAGGCGGCCCGAGGTGATATCAGGCCGGGGTTATTTGCCGATCCAGCCCATCCAGCGCGGCTCGTTCGCGGCCATCCAACCGGCGACAACGGCATCGACAGTGCTGCCGTTCAGATCGACCTCGGTGATCATCGCGCCCATCTCGTCATTGTCGAGCGTGAAGGCCTTGATCGCGGCATAGGCGCCGGGCCACTTGTCCTTGACGCCAGCCCAGCCGACCTTCCAGATCTCGCCGAAGGGCTTGCCGCAGTCGTAGGCCATGTCGGGGTTCATGCCCACAGCGGGGTCGGCGTAGCATTCGGCGCTGTATTCCGGAAACTCGACCCACTCGCCTTCATACTTGGCAGGCGCCCAGTGCGGCGCGTAGATCCACAGCATGATCGGGGCCTGGCGCTGATAGGCGCTTTCCAGTTCCGCAAAAAGCGCGGCGTCGGTGCCCGCATGGATCACTTCAAACGGCATATCCAGCGCCTCAACCCGTTCATCATCAAAGCCGCCCCAGGTGACGGGCCCGCCCAGATAGCGGCCCTTGGGGGCGGTTTCGGCGGTGGCGAATGCCTCCGCACAGGCGGCATCCTTCAGCGCCTCCCAGTTCGGCAGGCCGGGGCATTTTTCCTTCATGTAAAGCGGATACCACCACTCTTCCTTGGCCTTCATGCCGGTGGCGCCGAAATTTTCGACGGTGCCGGTTGCGGTGGCGGCATCCATCGCGTCGCGGCCAGTGGTTTCCCACATCTCCATTGCCACAGCCAGATCGCCGGTCTGCAACCCGGCGAACTGCGCCAGATAATCAGCCTGAACATATTCGACACTGTTGCCGGCCTTTTTCAGCACCTCGCCCATGATCTGGGTGGTGATCAGCTGCCCTGTCCAGTCATGCAGCGTCAGCTTGATCGGGTCGGCGGAATCCTGGGCCAGACCCGGCGCAGCACTTGCCATGACCGCCAGGCCAAAGGCCTGGATCAAGCGGTTGAGTTTGGTCGTCGGCCCGTTGCGAATGGTCATCTCGAACTCCCTAGCTGTTGCTTTACGGACTCTGCGGCATCGTTGCGGCGATTCGTAACCCCGCGCAGCAATCGCGCCCCCCGGCCCCTGCAAGAGGTTACGCGCAAGGCAGTATGCTGTGTCAAATGGGAAAAGCATTATTCTGGCCGTCGCCACCGGGGAAACCTCGCGATCCGGTGGCGGGCGATGGTCCGGTCGTAGCGCAAACCGGCTGGGGGTGCCGCGCCTCAGAAACCGGCACCTGTCAGGCAGTCAGACAGGCGCAACCGCATCGCCGGGTCGGTAAATGGAAAGGCGCTGTGGAATTGCGCAACACTGGCATCCGCACGCATCTTGCGTGTGCGACGCACCCATGTTTCGGCGGCAGAGATGTCGCCACGCATCGAATGTGCAACAACCGCGATCATCAGAATAAGAAAATGGGCACCCGGCGACCGCGCCGCCTTGTCCGCCCAGATCGCGGCCTCGTCATAGTTGCCAGCCTCGATCAGCGCCCAGGCCCGCACACCGTGCATGCCATAGAGAAGCGGATCAAGCGGGCTAAGGTTGAATGCGGAACTGGCGTTGTCGAACGCCTGAACGTGGCGCCCGGTCATCGCTTGCGCAAAGCTTTGCGAATACAGGCCCTGGGCGAAATTCGGGCTGAGCGACACCGCACGCTCAAGCCAGCCGATCCCACCTTCGATATTCTGACCCAACCAGAATGAACGGCCCATGTTGGCGTTGCAGAACGGGTCCAGAGGATCAAGCTCGACACTTCTCTCGGCATGTCGGCGCGCGTCGGCGATCGCGGTCCCTGTGTCGGGGGTGTATTTTACGAACGCATCCTGAAATCGTGTGAATGACAAGCCCGCATGAGCGCGGGCAAAGCGCGGGTCCAGCGCGATGGCATGTTCGAAATGTCGCGTGGCCAGCGCATTTGCCTTGCCCGTGAAGCGGAACATGTAGTTCAGACCGAGGTGGTAGTTGGCCCAGGCATCCAGATTTTCCGACACGCTTAGTTGCGCATCCCGCACTTCACTTTGCGGAATATGCATTTCAAGCGCGGCAATGATGTTTGCCACAATGCGCTCGCGCACTTCATGCACCTCATCAAGCCTGGCGCGATGACGTTCCGACCAGAGGACGGTGCTGTCCGGGCACTTTGAAAGTTCGACGGTCAGGAAACAGTCCGCGCCAACCGCCTCGACGGTTCCGGACAGGAAATAACGAACGTCGAGCTGCTGACCGATCGCGGCCAGATCCGGGTCGAGCCCGCGAAAACGAAATGCGGTTCCACGGGCGATGATCCGCAGCCACCGCAGACGGGAAAGCCCCTGGATAAGCTCGTGCGGGATCGCGTCCGCCAGAATGGAATGCGGGCCCCTGTCGCCGACCTCATGGAACGGCAGCACCATCAATGAGGGCTTGCCGCCGGTCACCTGCGGCGTTGCCGGGCTTTCGGTCTGCGACGGCACCGACGCGAGGGTGCTCTGAGAACAGGCCGCCGGACGGGCCGGGGTTTCGGTCTCGACCCCGGCCACGAACCGAAACCCGTGCCCCCGGATTGTGCGGACAAACCGCTGCTGGGCGCCGGTATCGCCAAGTGCGCGACGCAGGGTTTTCAGCGCGGTTGAAAGCGCGGTATCAGAAATGAAACGGCCATCCCAGACCTCGGCGATGATCTCATCTTTCGACACAACCTTGTGCCGGGCGCCGATCAGGCAGCACAGCAGCGCATACGCGCGCGGCTCAAGCGGCACTTCGGCTGCACCGTTGCGAAGCTCGGCCCGGTCGGTATCCAGCACGAAGTCGCCAAACACGTAGGTCATCGCCAAAGACTACACTTTCCCCCAGGCATTCCCCAAGAAAAACTCAACCGGCCGACAAGCGCCGGGACGATCAACCCGATAGCACCGATGTATCGCGATTTCCTGGGGTGGGACACATCAGGCGCCCGCCCCCGGGCCTTTCGCAAATCAAGGAGCAACAAGATGAACATGCCAGAAACACGCCAGACCAACGGCCGCGGGCGGACGTATGACAGCGTGCTGGACACGATCGGCGACACGCCTGTCATCCGCATCAACAATCTGGGCCCGGCGGGTGTCGAGCTGTACGTCAAGGTCGAGTTCTTCAACCCCGCCGCGTCGGTCAAGGACCGTCTGGCGCTCAGCATCATCGAAACCGCCGAGCGGTCGGGGGCCCTGAAGCCCGGTCAGACCGTGGTCGAGGCGACAAGCGGCAACACCGGCATCGGCCTGGCGATGGTCTGTGCGCAAAAGGGGTATCCGTTGGTCGTCACCATGGCTGACAGCTTTTCCGTCGAACGCCGCCGGTTGATGCGGATGTTCGGTGCCAAGGTGATCCTTACGCCACGGGCAGAAAAAGGCCTGGGGATGTACAAGAAGGCGGTCGAACTTGCGGAAAAGAACGGATGGTTTCTAGCCCGTCAATTCGAGACCGACGCCAACGCCGATATCCACGAGGCCACCACCGGGCAGGAAATCATCGGTGATTTTGCCGGCAAGAGACTGGACTATTTCGTCACGGGCTATGGCACCGGAGGCACCATGACCGGTGTCGCGCGGGTCTTGCGCCGCGAACGGCCAGATACGAAGATCATCATGACAGAGCCTGCGAATGCGCAGCTGGTCGGCAGCGGAACCGCGCAGCGCCGAGGCAAATCCGGTGACCCCGCCGAAAGCCACAGCGCGTTCCAGCCGCATCCGATTCAGGGCTGGACCCCGGATTTCATTCCTCTGGTCTTGCAGGAAGCCCTGGACAACGGCTATTGCGACGAAATTATCCCGATCGCTGGTCCTGACGGCATTGCCATGACCCAGGCGCTGGCCCGCAAAGAGGGCATTCTGACCGGTATCTCGGGCGGATCGACCTTTGCCGTTGCGTTGAAAGTGGCCGAAAAAGCCGCGCCGGGATCGGTGATCCTTGCGATGCTGCCCGACACCGGGGAACGCTACATGTCGACACCGCTCTTTGAATCCATCCCCGAAGACATGGATGACGAAGAGGTGGCGATCTCGCGCTCGACGCCGAACTTTCAGCTTGGGTGACGGGCAGATGGCTGATCGTACCGAAAAGCCGACCGGCACATCTGAAACCCTGGACCCGCAGGACTGGGCCGCGCTGCGGGAACTGTCCCACAAGATGGTGGATGACGCGATTGACCATGTCCAGGGCGTCAGGGACCGGCCGATCTGGCAGGCGATGCCCGACGCTGTGCGCGACTACTACGCGACATCGCTGCCGAAAGAGCCGCAAGCGCTTGACGACGTGTATCGCGAGATTTCAGCGAACCTGATGCCTTACCCGATGGGCAACACCCATCCCCGCTTTTGGGGTTGGTATATGGGCGCCGGGAACTTCACCGGGGCGCTGGGCGATTTTCTGGCGGCGGTCCTTGGCTCCAATCTGGGCGGCGGCGATCATGCGGCCGTGGCGCTCGAGCTTCAGCTGATCGACTGGCTGAAGGAGATGATCGGGATGCCGGCCACCTCCAGCGGGACATTGACCAGTGGCGGCTCGATGGCGAACCTGATCAGTCTGACGGTGGCCCGGAATGTCATAACCGATGGCCGTATCCGCGCACAGGGGGTTCGCAGCCTTGAACGGGCGCTGGTGTTCTACGCCTCGGATCAGGTGCACGGCTGTCATCGCAAATCGCTCGAAATTCTGGGCCATGGCAGTACCGCGCTGCGCAAACTGCCAACCGACGCCGGGCTGCGGATCGACACGGCGGCGTTGCGGCGGGCGATCGCCGCCGACCGTGCTGCGGGTTTGCAGCCGGCCTGCGTGATTGCCACGGCAGGCACCGTCAACACCGGTGCAATCGACGACCTTGCGGCCATCGAGGACATCTGCCGGCAAGAGGGGCTCTGGTTTCACGTCGATGGCTGCATCGGGGCGCTTCTGGCGATCGCTCCGGACAATGCCTGGCGGGTTGCGGGTTTGGAAATGGCTGACTCAGTGGCCCTTGATCCGCACAAGTGGTTGCATGCGCCGTTTGATGTGGGATGTGTGCTGGTGCGCGACCGGGACGCGCATTTTGGCACCTTTGCTCTGGATCAGGAGTATTTGCAACGAACCGAGCGCGGGTTGGCGGCGGGTGAATGGCTATATGAATATGGCCCGCAGACATCCCGCGGGTTCCGGGCGCTGAAAGTCTGGATGGCCCTGCGCGAAAATGGGGTGAAAAAATACGGCCGGCTTATTGATCAAGATATCGCTCATGCCGGATATCTTGCCGGATTGATCGAGGCAGAACCCGAACTGGCATTGATTGCAGAGCCGACGATCAACATCGTCTGTTTTCGCTACGATCCCGGGAAACGTGGCGAATCTGATCTGAAACGCATCAATTCCGAGATCATGTTGCGTATGCAGGACAGCGGCTTTGCGGTGGTTTCTGACACGACCGTCCGTGACACGCATTGTCTGCGTGCAGCCATCAACAATCACCGGACCCGGGCAGAGGATCTGGACCTGCTGGTCCAGGAGGTCCTGCGTCTGGGACGGGAAATCACCTGACCAGACTGCGCAGCCCCCAGCGAAGGCCCGCTTTGTCACGCATAGCGGCGGCTCTGTCAGACACCTGCTGCGCTGCGAGTGTTTTCCCGGGCGCCGCCCATTTACGTCGTCCGAGACTGCCCTTCGCGCGCATTGCGCATGCCGACATCGGTAAGTCTCGGGCGTGACCGCCGAAGCCGGTTGTTGTCAAAGGGCATGACACCTGTGTAGCCTCACGGAGTCACAGGGGAGTGTTCGAGCAATAATGAAAGATCTTGGATCAGACAGCTTTTTGCGCTTCGACAACGTCAAGAAAAGCTACGATCAGAAAAATCTTGTGGTCAAAGGCTTTGACATGGATGTGCAAGAGGGTGAGTTCATCACCCTTCTGGGGCCGTCCGGTTCGGGGAAAACCACCGTTTTGATGATGCTCGCAGGGTTCGAAAGTGTCACCTCTGGCGACATTTCAATCGCGGGCAAGTCGATCAACCGTACCGCCCCCAACAAGCGCAATATCGGCATGGTTTTCCAGAACTACGCCCTGTTTCCGCATATGACGGTTGCGGAAAATCTGGCCTATCCGCTGACCGTGCGGAAGATGCCGAAAGCCGAGATAAAGCAACGCGTCGCCCAATATCTCGACCTGGTGGAGCTGTCGGAATTTGGCAGGCGCCGACCTGGGCAGCTGTCCGGGGGGCAGCGGCAACGTGTCGCCCTGGCGCGCGCGATGATCTTCGAACCGACGTTGATCTTGATGGATGAGCCCCTTGGCGCGCTGGACAAGAATCTGCGCGAACAGATGCAGTTCGAGATCACCCGCCTGCACAAACAGCTTGGGTTCACCGTGATCTACGTCACGCACGATCAGACCGAAGCTTTGTCAATGTCCGATCGGATCGCCGTGTTTAACGATGGTATCGTGCAACAATGCGCGCCCCCGGCAGAGCTTTACGAACGACCCGGGAACGCCTTCGTCGCGGACTTCATCGGCGAGAACAACTTCATCCCCGGCACGGTCACGACGCTGCAGGGCACCACGGCGCAGGTGCAGACCGACGGCGGCATGATCGTCGCCCAAGTAGCGCAGGGGTTGGTCGAAGGCCGGGCCTGCCGCGTGTCGATCCGGCCTGAAAAGCTGTTCATTCCGCCGACGACCCATGCCCATGACAATGCGCTGACGGTACGGTTCAACACGCGCATCTATGTCGGTGATTTCATTCGCTATTACTTCGACCTTGCTGACGGGGCCACCGTTATCGTCAAGGTTTTGAACGACTTATCCGCGCCGGAATTTGCAGACGGCGCGGAAGCCCAGCTGCTTTGGCTGGCATCCGATTGCATCGCTTTTCCAGCTGGTTAGCTGAAACAGGACAAACTGGGGTCCTGCAAAACACCCGGACTGACAAGGAGAGACCCATGAAGAAACGTCTAACGATACTTGCCGCCCTGGCGCTGACTGCCAGCCCCCTCGCGGCGCAAGATCTCACCGTGACATCCTTTGGCGGAGCTTACGGCGCCGCGCAGAAGGAGCACATGATCGACCCTTTCATGGCTGAAACCGGCACGAACATCCTGTTTGAGGATTACGGCGGTGGCATCGCCGAGATGAAGGCCCAGGTCGAAGCCGGCAACATCCAGTGGGACGTCGTCGATATCGAAGTTATCGACCTCGAACGCGCCTGCGCCGAAGGCTATCTGGAAGTCATCGACCAGAGCGTCCTGCCCGATGGTGACGATGGCACCGCTGCGGCGGATGACTTTATCCCCGACGCCCTCGCCAATGAATGTGGCGTCGGGAACATCGTCTGGTCGGTGGTTTTTGCAGTCAACACCGAAAACGGTCCGGGCCCGACGACCATCGCAGAGTTGTTTGACACCGAAGCCTTCCCCGGCAAGCGCGGCCTGCGCAAGCGGCCTCAGGTCAACATGGAGTGGGCCCTGATCGCTGATGGCGTGGCCGCCGAAGACGTCTACGCAATGCTTTCGACCGATGAGGGTCAGGCGCGCGCCTTTGCCAAGCTGGCCACCATCAAGGACGATATCGTCTGGTTTGACAGCTGGTCGCAGGCCCCCGTTTTGCTGAACGATGGCGGTGCGCAGATGGTGCAATCCGCCAACGGGCGCATATTTGCGGCCATTCAGGATGAAAAGGCACCGTTTGCCATTGTCTGGGACAGCCATGTCTATGACCTCGACGTCTGGGCGATCATGAAGGGCACACCGAACAAGGAAAAGGCGATGGAGTTCATCCAGTTTGCAACCCGGACGGTTCCGCTGTCAGGGATGCAGGATGTTGCCTATGGCCCGACGCGAAACTCGGCTCAGGCGCTGTTGCCTGACGCTGTTAAGCAGGATCTGCCGACAGCGCATCTTGACGTCGGGCTGAAAGCCGACGGCATCTTCTGGGCTGACTTCGGCGAAAGCCTTGGCGAGAAGTTCAACGAGTGGCTCTTGCAATAAAACCCTTTCCCCCGTGCCGTCTTGCGGCGCGGGGGATTTTGGAAAGCACGCGATGTCCAACACCACAACAGGCCTGAACCCCGTCGACGCCGGCAACGCGGCGCGCGAAGTGCGGATGCGCAAACTGCAGGCGTTCCTGTTCGTGGTGCCTTTGTTGGTGTTCATCGTCTTTGCCTTCGTGGCACCGATCACCACGATGCTGTATCGCAGTGTGCACAACCCCACCGTCGCAAACCTGGTGCCCGAGACATTGGCGGCGCTGGAGGACTGGTCCGGTGACACGCTGCCCGACGACGCAATCTTGATCCAATTCGCGACGGATATGAAACGGATGGCGAACGATCGCACGTCCGGCCGGATCGCGGACGAAATCAACAGGGCCTTGCCCGGCATGTCCAGTGTCGTGAAGTCCACGGCGCGCGATCTGCGCCGGGTGGATGATGCCGACCTTGCGGCAAACGGCGCGACCCTTTTGCTGGCGGCGAATGACCGCTGGTCGGACCCCGCTACCTGGAATGCGCTGAAGGCGGCCGGTCAGATCTATTCGACCAGCTACTATCTGACGGCCGTCGATCTTGAACGCGGCGCCGATGGCGGCATTGTCCAGCGCGACACGCAGATTTACGTCCAGCTTTATACCAAGACCCTCCGCATGGCCCTGATCATCACAGTGCTGACGATTTTGCTGGGCTATCCGCTGGCGTTCTTCATGGCGCATTCGTCTGATGCCGTGGGCAACTTCCTGATGGTCTTCGTTCTCTTGCCGTTCTGGACATCGCTGCTGGTGCGGACGACCGCGTGGATCGCGTTGTTGCAAACCAACGGCGTGGTGAACTCGACGCTCATGGCCGTGGGGATCACCGATCGGCCGCTCGACCTTCTCTACACCGAGTTTTCGACGATCCTGGCGATGACCCATATCTTGCTGCCGTTCATGGTTCTGCCGCTTTATGCCGTCATGCGCGGCATCGACAGCAGCTTCATGCGAGCCGCCATATCCATGGGCAGTCGGCCTCTGGGGGCCTGGTACAAGATCTACCTGCCGATGAGCTTGCCCGGACTATCCGCTGGCGCCCTTCTCGTGTTCATCATCTCGGTCGGCTACTACATCACACCGGCCCTGGTTGGTGGTGTCGACGGGCAGATGATTTCGAACATCATCGCGTTCCATATGCAGCAATCCAACAACTGGGAGCTGGCCGCCGCACTTGGATCGCTGTTGCTGATCCTCATCCTGTTACTCTACTGGCTATTCGACCGCTTTGTCGGCACCGACAACCTCAAGCTGGGATAGATGATGAAACGCTTCCCGGAATATTACACGATCTGGCACATTTCCGGCCACTACGGCCTTCGTGTCTTCGCGTTGCTGGTGTTGATCTTCCTGATGCTGCCGATCCTCGTGATCATGCCCTTGTCGTTCAACGTCGAGCCGTTCTTTACGTTTACCAAAGGCATGTTGTCGCTGGATCCCGATGCCTATTCGCTGCGCTGGTATCAGGAGTTTCTGGATGATCCGAACTGGCGGCTGGCGATCCGGAACAGTTTCGTGGTGGGGATTGCGGCGGCTATCATCGCCACGGTGCTTGGAACACTGGCCGCCGTTGGCCTGTCCTCGCCCTGGATGCCCTACAAACGGCTGATCACGGCGCTTTTGCTGTCGCCGATGATCGTACCGCTGATCATCATCGCGGCGGGCATGTTCTTCTTCTACACCCGGTTCAATCTGGTCGGCACGTTTGCCGGCCTGATCATCGCCCATGCGGCCCTGGGCGTGCCCTTCGTGATCATCACCGTTACCGCCACGCTGAGCGGTTTCGACAGATCTTTGTTCATCGCCGGGCTCAGCCTTGGTGCCCGGCCGATCAAGGTGTTCTGGGACGTGGTGATCCCGTTGATCCGGCCCGGCGTCATCTCGGGTGGGTTGTTCGCCTTTGTGACCTCGTTCGACGAGGTCGTGATTGTGCTGTTCCTGGCCGGGCCCGAGCAGCGCACCATTCCAAGACAGATGTTTTCGGGATTGCGCGAACAGATCAACCCCACGATCCTTGCCGTGGCGACCCTGCTTGTCGTTCTGTCGGGGGCACTGCTTTTCACCCTTGAGGCCCTGCGCAGGCGATCCGCGCGGCTAAGCGGCTCTGATTAGGTCTCGCCTGTTTTGCCAAGGCTCGGCGCAGTCCAATCAGCAGATCCCTTTGCTGCCGTTCATCAATCCGCGCGATGCTGCGCTGCGGCTGTTGCGAGCGGTCCTTGGTGACAATGCACAGCGCATTCAGGAATGGATGCCGGGCGCGCACTCGCCATGCGGATGGCATTGGCCTATGACGGGCTCATGTCACAGATCACATCCCTTTTCGCCACCCGTCTCTACCGTGCAGTCTTGGCTGATTTCGGCAAGACACTGGACACGGGCGCGCTTCATGACGCCTGCCTGTCGATTGCCGCCGATGACATGGCCGGGCAGAAATGGTGTGAGAAACATGGCTTTCCAGGTTATACCAGCTATGCATCGCTGGCCGATCTGCCGTGGCGGTTTCCGATATTCAAGGATTTGGTCAAGGTGCTCGACAAACATGTCGCGGCGTTCATCAAGGACCTGCAATTCGATCTGAGCGGCAAGAAGGTCAGGCTCGACTCGATCTGGATCAACATCCTGCCCACGGGCGGGGTTCATACGTCACATCTGCATCCCCATAGCGTGATCAGCGGCACCACCTATGTCACGATGCCCAAGGCTGCGAGTGCCATCAAGTTCGAAGACCCGCGGCTGGCGATGATGATGGCCGCACCCGAGCGCACGGCCAAGGCGCGCGATGAATTGCGCAAATTCATCTATGTCACGCCCGAAGCGGGCGATGTTCTGCTGTGGGAAAGCTGGCTGCGCCACGAAGTGCCGCTGAACATGGCCGATGAGGAACGGATCAGCGTCAGCTTCAATTACGGTCTGGGTTGATAGCGCCGCGTTGGTTGGGCGATTTCACAGCATTTTGGGCAGCAGATGCCGGACAGTAACGTTTCACGCCCAAGGCGGCACCGCGAGGACGAAGTGGGTGACGGTCGCATCAAGCGCGTAGAACGACCAATGCAGTGAATAGGCCCAGCGAAACCCGCCTTGCGTCCGCAGGTAGAGATACGGTGCGACGAGCCCGAACAGGGACGCGGCAAGCGTAAAGCGGGCGACGTAAAGCGGGGTGAAACCATAAAGCGCCAGCAGAAGATGGAACCCTCCGAACGCGAGCCCCAGTCCGATGGCAATCGCCGTCAGACTGAAACGCAGTTTAGCTGCCGTGAGGATCATCGACGCCACAAGGACCTGCTGGAACAGGATATCGGCCGACTTGGGAAGATAATACCAGCCAGAAGCAAACATGAACTCGGGCGGGTTCGAGGGCGCACGCCATACCGACACCTCCGGTAGGGACGGCAGGACGATGCCAATGAAAAGGGCGAAGACCGCCAACACCGGTGTCATCGCCCAGAGATCGGTCACCGCCATCGCCCGGACCAGCCTGTGCGACAGCACCCTGCGGAACCAGAACAGTGCAACTGCCGTCCAGGTCAGATAATAGGCGGCGAAGACGACGGGGGCGCCGTCATAGCCGCTGTCAACGCCCAGCGCGTCGGCCAGAGCGTAGTAGCCCCAGCTTGACGCCAGCCAGAAGACCGCCACACTTGCCACAGCCGCAGCCATCATAGGCGAAGCGTTTTCGCAGCCCGTCGACCACCGGCGCTGCGACGCCCCCGCATGGGCCGGTGCGGGTTGTGCCTGTCTGGTCATGGCCGCGGCGGTCGTGCCGAGGCGTCGCAGGTGCCGCTCGGGTCATCCAGAACACAGCCTGCCTCTGCCACGAGACAGCCGAGGATGGCATTCGAACCGGCGGTGCCTGCGTGGTAATGATAGGCGGCTGCTTCGCCCGCATGTCCGTTGCAGGTGTCGAGGTCGCCAGGGGCCGCCCCCGAAGCCATCAGATGCGAGAAGATCTGATAGCCGTCCATCGCAACGCCGATCTGCGTGCCGTGCTCCGCCGCACCGGCACCTTCAACCGGACCCAGCGTGGCGGGCGACTGTTCAAGGCAGTCGGTGACAGCGTGGTAATGGTATCCGACATGGGTGTTCACATGCCCGCCGCAATCGTCAAAGGGGGCGATGGTGTGCGCGGCGAGGATCGCATCAAGCGGCGCCGGCCCATCAAGCCGGACGCCGTTATAAGCGACGCCGGATCCGGTCCTGTTGGTCGGCTGAGACTGTCCAGCAGTCTGCGGCTCGACCGGGATCACGTAGGTCGTCGTCGCGTCTTGGGCCATGTATTCCGGCAGGCACTGCACGCAGTAATTCTGGTAGGCCGGATCGACATCGGGGCGCGCCGCCGCTTCGCAGGCCTCCAGCGACCCGGTGAACCGGATATCGCCGGTGTCGGGGTCGAACAGCTGCCACTCTGCATCGCCGTAAAACTCGGCAAGGTTGGCGATGAAGGCCCCGTCGACATCGTGAACCTGACCGTCGCGCAACCAGATGCCACCCGCCTCGGCATCGTCCGCGATATTGCTGGGGCACCAGGGACCGGGGGTATAGCTCTGCGGTTCGGCCTTTACGGTGACCGAGTAACATGTTGTCTCGGTGCCGCCGGACAGGGTGCAATTGACGATTTCGGGCACGCCAACCAGATCGGCATCGGCAAAGAACGACGCAATCCCGGCGATCCTGTCGCTTGGGGTCTGGGCTGCTGCCGTCGTTCCGAACACGGCCAGTCCAGCCATGAGCGCTTGAGTAATGCATCGCGTCATGTCGTTCTCCTTAGCTTCCGGACAGGGCTGCGCAGACATTGTCCTTGTGTTGTTTAGATAGTTAGCATACTAACTACCAACATGCAACATGACGCCCCCAAACTTCACTTTCTCCTTCATTCCGCAGCACTCGTGGAAGAACGCCTGCGCTTGCGGCTGACTGGTCTTGGCATCTCACCGCGTCAGGCGCGTATCCTCGACGCGCTCGACCGCATGGGAAAAGCATCGCAGGCCGATCTGGCACGCGCGTTCGACCTGTCGCCCGCCAGCATGAGCACGATGACCGTCAGGCTGCTGGACGCGGGCACCATCCTGCGCAGCCCGCATCCCGACGAGGCGCGGAGCAATGTTCTGCAACTCTCGGCCAAAGGGCGAAGTTTACTGGCGAACGTCGCCGAGGCATGGGCGGATATCGACCGGCTGATCGAAGCCATGATCGGGCGCGATAAGGCAGATCAGCTTGCCGTGCTGACGCGCGCCTTGCGTGATGCGCTGGGCGGGCACCCGCCCGGGCAGACGCGACCCGCAGAACCGAAAGATGCGGGCGACGAAACCGGCCATTCTGCCGATATGCCGCTCGGTCAGATCACCTAAGGCCAAGACGCAAGGCCAACTCAATTCCAAAGACACCCGAATGGAGACCACGATGATCCGGACGAAACAAGTGTTCAGCCGTCTGCTGCTCGCCGCCACCCTGGCGATGCCGACCCTTGCCGCCGCGCATCCCGACCTTGCGGAATTCAACCCGACGGCCTTCGCCGAACCGCCGGTCACCGTCGACTGCACTCTGGAGGACGGCACTGCCTCGTCGTGCTACGAGATCGTGGTGAACTACCTGCCCGAAGGGCAGGAGATCGGGCCGTTCTGCCCGGTCACACTGGACGACGCAGGTGGCATCTGGGACTGGACCGGCGACCTGGCCGGCCTCTACCGCATCGACCGGGCCTTTCTGGAGATGCTCGATAACCTCGGCTACCGGTTCTATGACGACGACGGCACGGTCCATGTCGTCGTCATCGCGACCCGTCAGCCGGATGTCGACCACGCCTGCATCAACGTCTCGGCGGACGAGACCGTCCAGATCACCATGCGCCTGCCGATTACCCCGGTCATGGCAGACGCGGCGACCCCTCTTGGCACCGTCGCCAAGATCGGCGTGGCGCTTGACGGCGTGCCGATCTTCGCCGATGCGCCCAGTGTCCAGCAGACCGGCCATATGCCCGCGCTCGACACCTGCGGCGGCCATATCGATCCGGGCGGCTGGTATCACTGGCACGCGACCGCAACCGATATCGAGACTGCGTTCGAGACGGAAAACGTGATCGCCGATTGCGCGTTGACGCAGGATAAAAGCGCGATGTTCGGCTATGCGTTCGACGGGTTCGCGCTTTATGGCAGCACCGATGCGGACGGTACGGTTCCGACCGATCTGGACCAGTGCAACGGCCATGTCGGAACCACGACCGAAGGCGGGGACATCTATCATTACCACGCCTCCGCAAGCTTTCCGAACTTGCCCGCCTGCCTTGTCGGCGTTCAGGCGCAGGACAACTTCTCAACCACCGCGACGGCGGGCATCGGCGCCACGCGGGCCGCAGAGGTTGGGCGCAACGAACCGCCGCGCCCCGGGGAAGGGGCACCGGGCCAGATGCCGCCGGGGTTCGATGAGGCGGCGGCGACACTTGGCGTCACGACCGACGCGCTGATGCGTGCCCTGGGCGATCCGCAAGGCGGCCGTCCCGATCTGGCGGCGGCGGCGAACACTCTTGGCGTGACCGAGAACGCGCCGCGCGCCGTCCTGCCCCCACCCCCCGGGCAGTGATCCCTGCAGGTGACTGCAATCCCCACATCGAACGGGTCGATGTGGGGATTGTTGCTTGCCAAGCCATGGCCGACGCGCGTCATCGACGCGCCCATTCTGTGCATCTGCACATTGGCATGTTACGCTTTCAGATAGATTATCTATGGATACAGACCCAGCCAGGTTGTCGCTGCTGATCTGGTCCTGTTGTGCAAGACAGTTGGCTTCGGGGCGCTCTTCGAGCTTTTCTCCTCTAACGTCCTGATGGCGCATTTCTGGGCGGTGCTGATCGTGCTCTTCGCGCTGGGCTTCGCCACCTCGGAAATCTTCGCTTAACTGGAACTGCGCGTAGCCTATCAGGCGGCCAAGCCCTGGCAGGGTCAGGCGGCGCTTTGCGCCCGCACGGTCTCGACGATGGAACGGAACTCGGCGTCGCTCAGGATGTCGCGTTTTTCGATCCCCTTGGCCTTGACCAGCGCCAAAACCTCGGCCGCCTGATCCTCGGCCAACTCCCCGAGACCCAGCGCCTCCATCTTATAGGTGACCGACGCCTTGCCGCTTTTCTTGCCCAGAACAACCTCACCGACACGGCCGGTCAGCGACGGATGCGTTCCGAACATCACCAGCGGATCATGCATGACATATTGAATGCCGATGCCGGATTCGCGGATGAAGTTGCCGGTGCCGAGGACGGGCTTGTTGCGGGCAATGGGGATGTTTGACAACTCCGCCAGCAGGTTGCCCAGCTCCGGCAGCTTGTCGAGCCGGTAGCCGGTGTCATAACCGTAAAGCAGATCAAGGCCCAGCATCAGTTCCTCAAGTGCTGCGTTGCCGGTCCGCTCTCCCAGACCATTGGCGCAGCTGTGCACCACTTCGGCGCCTGCGGTGACTGCCGCCAGTTCCGTGGCGACGCCCATGCCGAAATCGTTGTGGGTGTGAATCTCAATCGGCAGCCCGGTCATGTCCTTGACCCAGCGCACCATATATTTGATTGCCTCGGGTGTGGCACAGCCCATGGTGTCGACGATGCCGATGGAATCCGGCGGCGACTCGTTCATGATCGCCTTGCACAGATTGGATAGATCATCGGCGCGGGCGCGGGTGGTGTCATAGGGAAAGTACACCGCGTAAAGGCCTTGCTCGCGCGCGTAGTTGATCACGTCGCGGCTTTTCTTGAACACGTCTTCCCAGGTCCAGCCGAACTGCGTGACCAGTTTGGGATAGCCGATCGGCACCTCGATGATCACCCCATCCGCGCCGCATTCCAGCGCCATGTCGATGTCCTGCTTCATCGCCCGCGCGAAGGTGAAGATCTTGGATTTGAGGCCAAGCTTGGTGATTTCCTTGATCGCCTCGGCATCCTGCGATGAGACGGCGGGCATTCCAGCCTCGATCCGGTCAACGCCGATCTCACTCAGCTTGGTTGCGATCCGAATCTTGTCCTCGACCGAGAATACCACCCCCGGTGTCTGTTCGCCGTCGCGCAGGGTGGCGTCGTGGATTTGAACCTTTGGCGGCAGGGTCAGGGTTTTGCGCACCTCGGGGATGAAATTATAGGGGCTGACCCACCATTTACCGTCTTCAAAGTGAGTCTCGCGCATCTGAATTCTCCCGGTTCTTATTGAATTCCTCAGGGTATTTTGCCTATATTTTACTGCCATTCAACAAAAAAACTACTTTTTACTGAACGTGCTGCACAGTTTCTCAGTTCGGTTGCGAGGCGGCTCAGGCGGAAGCCTTTGGGAACAAACCAATTCCGATGCGGATGCGGATCATTCGGAGTGCAATCCAGGTGAAGGAAGGGGATTCACGGGCCGCAAAAAATCGATAATATTTGTAACTCAAACCAGAAGATGAATAATGTTGCGCATGGATGAAATTTCGAATGCCCCCGCCTCGACCCAATCCTCGACGCAGCGCGTTTATCTGACCCTGCGCGAGGATATCATCACCGGGCGCATTCCGCCGGGCCAGCGCCTCAAGATCGATGCGCTGAAGGCGAGCCTTGATACTGGTGCGTCGCCAGTGCGCGAGGCGCTTAGCCTGTTGACCTCGGATCAGTTGGTCGAACGGTTGGATCAGCGCGGGTTTCGGGTGGCGAAGACCAGCCGGGCACAGTTTCAGGAAATTCTGAACCTGCGCTGCAATCTCGAAGAACTGGCGCTGCGCGACAGTCTGGCCCATTGCGACCGGGCCTGGGAGGATGCGCTGGTACTGGCGCATCACCATATGGCACAGGTAGACCAGGGTAATCTGGAGGGATTTGAGGCGCAGCATAAACGGTTTCACATGGCGATCCTGGCGGCCTGCCAATCGCCGATCCTGCTGCGGTTCTGTGATCAGCTATATGATCTGAATGTGCGCTACCGCTATCTGGCGGGCAAATCGAAATCCTATGGGCGGCGCGATGTTAAGGCCGAACACCGGGCTATTCTGGAGGCGGCGGTGAAGCGGGAGGTGGATCAGCTGAGCACCCGCCTGATGGCGCATTACCGCAAGACCGGCGCGTTCTTGGCGGACCTGATTGACTAGGCGCCCGAAGGCGTCAGCACCAGATCGAAATCGACCTTGAGCCACGGACCATCAACCTTACCTGACAGATCGAAGCCGGATTTGGGGAAGGTGCCTGCGCGTTGCTCGACATAGTGCATCACCAGATCGTCGCGCACACCGAACACGGTGTCCTGGTCCAGATAGGGATCATCGGCGGCGAATATCTCTGACACCAGCGGGCGGAAACCCTTGGCCTTGACGATGAAATGCAGATGGCTTGGCCGCCACGGATGGCGGCCGGTGGCATTGAGAATCTCGCCCACCGGGCCATCGGTCGGAACGGTGTAGCTGACGGGTTTGACGGTGGTGAAGGCATAGCGGCCGTCGGGGCCGGTGGTTTGCAGGCCGTGGAAGGAATAGGTGTCCTGTTCCGGGTCCTGACTGGAATACAGCCCGTTCGGCGCGGTTTGCCAAATGTCGAGTGTGGCACCTGCGATCGGCGCACCAGAGCGGTCGCGGATGATGCCTTGGGCCAAAAGCACGTCACCGGGGTAATGGCGTTTCATGTCGAACCCGATCGGAATCGGCGGGGCTCCGGTGATGTGAAACGGCCCCAGTACCGAAGACGAGGTGCCACCGGGGACCGTGTTGATCATGTCGACCAGCGACGAGACACCGAGCACGTCGGAAAGCAGCACAAACTCGTGGCGTTCCTTGTCTGAGATTTCACCTGCCCATTCCAGCAGGGCGATGGCCTTTTCCCATTCGGCATGGGTCAGGCCGACCTCCTTGACGAAGCCGTGCAGGTGCTTGGCCAGCGAGGTCATGACGTCCATCAAACGCGGATCGGTGTCCTTGCCGAAATAGCCGAGGAATACGTCGGTGATATTGTCTTTGGTTACATTCCGCATGGCGTGGGTCCGTCAGTTCAGGATTGCAAGGCTAAGGGCGGGAAAGCGGATCAGCAGGATCAGCACCAGCAGCATCACGGCGGCGAACGGGAGTGCGCCAAGGAACACATCCTTTAGCGTAATGCGGGGATCGTCGAGCGTCGCTTTTATGACGAAGCAGGAGATGCCCAGCGGTGGGGTCAGCAAGCCGATCTCGGCCCCGACCACGGTGACGATGCCGAACCACACAAGGCTGAGGCCCATCGGTTCGATCAGCGGCAGGAACAGCGGCACGACGATGAGGATGATCGAGGCGGTGTCCAGAAGCGTGCCGAGGAACAGCATCAAGAGGACATAAAGCAGCATGATGGTGAAGAAGCTGGATTGATTACCGGCCAGCATGTCGCCCAGTTGATTGGGCACGCCCGCGAGGCCCAGCATACGGCTGTAGATTGAGGCGGCGGTGATCAGGAACAGCAGAAAGGCGGTGATATGCCCGGTTTCCAGCAGCGCCTCCCAGAACCCCCGCAGCGACATTGAGCGGCGAAGGATCGCGATCATCAGGGCGACCAATGCGCCTGCAGCTCCGGCCTCAACCGGGGTCAGCCAGCCGGTGTATATGCCGCCGAGGACGACCAGAATAAGCCCGAGGATCGGCAGGGTTTTCGAGGCGATCTCTGGCCACGGCATCCGTTCATAATCGGTGGCGGGGCGGCCACCGATGAAGCCCGGGGTCAGGCGGCCCATGACCCAGATTGCCGCGATATAGGCGGTGGCAAGCAGGATGCCCGGCACCACGCCCGCGAGGAACATATCGCCCACCGATTGCTCGGCGACGAAGGAATAAATGATCAGCATTGCCGAGGGCGGGATGATCATGCCCAAAACCGAGGAACCTGCGACGACGCCGACGGCAAAGCGCGGGTTGTAGTCATGGCTCAGCATCTGCGGGACCGAGACCTTGGAAAAGACCGAGGCCGAGGCGATGGAAGAGCCGGTGACGGCGGCGAAGACCGCGTTGGCGCCGACGGTGGCCATGCCGATGCCGCCTTTGACGCGCCGGAACCCGGTGCTCATCACCTCATAGACATCGCTGCCCAATCCGGCCTTGGAGACGATCAGACCCATGAACGTGAACAGCGGGATGGTGGCGAAGGTGTATTCCATCGCACTGTCACCGATGGCGATTTTCAACAGTGCCATGGCCAGATCGAAATTGTCGCGCATCAGCCAGATAGAGACGAAGGAGACAGCGCCAAGGGCGATCGGGATATAGACGCCGAGATAGATCAAAAACACGATGGCGACGACAGACAGAAGGCCGATTTCCAGTGGCGTCATTCCGTGCGGTCCTCGGATTCCGGCAGGAGGCGAACCAGCATTGTACCTTCAGACGGGATGAAGAGCTTGATCACGAACAGAACCGTGCAGAGGCTGGCGCTAAGAAGGATGATCAGTTTGATTGGCCACCACGGCGCGGTGAACACACCCGGGACACCGAAGTAATCCTTGGTTGCCCACATCTCAGTGAATTGCGGGTAGATCGCGACAGCGACAAGACCCATGAACAGCGCGGCCAGCGTATTTATGGCAAAGCGGATGGCCATGGTCAGTCGGGGAAAGCGCTGGCCGATGACCAGCAGAAACCCGTCCGAGGCAGTGAGTCGATTGACCCGCACCACGTCGGGCAGTTGCAGAAACACGATCAGCACCATCGAGAATTGCACCACCTCAACGGCACCCCGGAACGGCGCGTTGAAGACGCCGCGCGCGACCACGTCGAAATTGACGACCATGACCAGTGCCAGAACCACCAGAGTGCCAACGACATTCGCCGAAATGGCGATGCCGTTGGCAAGCTTGCGGATGGTGTCGAGCACCGGATGTACCCTGTGACCCGGCGCCTAGTTGCTTAGCCCGGCAGTCCAGTCACGCACCGGGGTAAAGCCTGCGTCCTGGAGCTTGCCCATATAGGCGCGCAGCATCGCCGAGCCCGGCTCACCGCTCGCGTCCAGCTCGGCCGCCCATTCTGCGGCGATATCGGGCATCGAATTGGCCCAAGCCGCCCGCTCGGCCGGGTCCATCTCGACAACCGTGCCGCCTGCGGCGACGTAATTGGCGCGGCTTTCTTCGGCGATGGAATTGGCGATACCGGCCAGATGATCGCGGTAGTCCACGGCGACCTCTTGCAGCACGGTTTTCACCTCATCAGGCAGCTTGTCCCAATAGTCCTTGTTGACGGTGACGGTCTTCGAGTTCACTGCCCCCAGATCGGCGCGCAGCATGTAGGGCGCGACCTCGGCGATCTTGAAGGTGCTGGCAGCCTCGGGCCACAGCATGGCGTGATCGACAAGGCCGGTCTGCAGCATGTTGTAGAAATCGGTCAGACCACCGCGCACCCCGGCCGCCCCGTTGATCCCTTCGAGATAACGCAGGTTCATGCCCGCGCCTGCCACCTTGCTGCCTTCAAGATCGGCGAGGCCGGTGATCGGGTTGCGCGAGAACACCTGATAGGTGTCAAGCACAACACCAGTGGCGAGGTAGACTTGATTTTGCGCGGCGAACTCGTTCTGCATCGCCGGGAATTCCTTGGCGATCTCATCGACCGCCTTGGCCACCGCGCGGGCATCGGCGGCCACGAAGGGCGTCACCGCAGAGATTGCCTGGCTCGGCAATTTCGAGGAATGGAAGATCGTGGTGACAATGCCGATATCCCCAAGACCCAGCTGAATGCCTTCGAGTACACCTTGGGGTTTGACGATGGAGCCGCCATAGCTTTCCTGCCATTCCATCACGTAATTGCCGTTGGCGGCCAGGCGCTTGTCCACCTCGGGGATAAAGAAGTCGGTGAATTCCCTGACCCAGAGCGCCCGCGCCGGATAGCCGTCAATGACGACAGCCTTGATGGTTTCAGCAGCGAAGGCCGGATAGGCGATCATCGATAGTCCGACCGCAAGGGCCGCGCGTCTGGTGAGTTGTCCGATCATTATTAGTCCTCCCTTTAGCGGCGTGGCCTTAGGCCTTACGCCAGTTTACCGTAAGGTCCGTTCCACCCGCCTCATAGAGCTTTGAGATCGGGCAGAATTTGGCAGTATCGTCCGCGACCCGTTTGAGGTCTTGTTCGCTGGCGGGGCCGTCTGCTGTCACCGTCAGCCGGATCGCCTTGAACGGCACGTCGACCTCTTCCATCAGCAGCACACCGCGACGGTCGAAATCGACCTCCATCGCAAACGTCATATGACCGACATCGACGCCGAGCTTCTCGGCGCATTTGCTGCCAATGACATTGGTGCAGCCAATCAGGGCGGCAAAAGCGGTCTCGGTCGGCGAGAGGCCGGTATTGGTGCCGCCGCGCTCAATTGGTTCATCGATGGCCTGGGTCAGATCGCGTATTGCCACCTCGGCCCGGGCATGGCTGGTACCTTTGCCGGACATCTCGATCTTGATCGTGGTCTTTTGTCTAATCGCCATTCCTGCCCTCACTCAAAGCTGCAGATGTCGTCAAAGCCGAAACGCGGCAGACGCTGGAACAGGGCTGTCTCATCAGCATAGCCCAGATTGATCAAAAAGTTGGATTTGAATGTGGTGCCGGTAAAGAACTCATCGTCCACGACCGCGTTTTCAAAGCCTGACATGGCGCCGACATCAAGGCCCAAGGCCCGTGCGGCGATCATGAAATAAGCACCTTGCAAGGTGCCGTTGCGAAAGGCGGTATCCTCGATGTGCTGAGTCTTGCCCTCAAAAAGCGGCCTGCGGTCTTCATGCGGAAAGAGGAAGGGCAGATGTGTCCAGAAGGCCAGATCATAGGCGACGATTGTGGTGACCGGGGCCGAGCGCATCTTGTCGATGTTCTTGGCCTTCAGCGATTTGGCCAGACGGTCCTTGCCGCGCTCGGAGGTAACAAACACAAACCGTGCCGGGCAGGAATTCATGCTGGTCGGGCCGAGGGCGGTGATTTCGTAGATCTGCTGCAAAAGCGCGCGCGGCACCGGGCGATCGGTCCAGGCATAATGCGACCGCGCGTCCGACAGGATCACATCGATTGAGGCCTGATCGAGCTGCGGTTTGGCCTTGCGCAAGGCTTGCACCGCCGTCTGCGCCGCGTCGCGCGCACTTGTCCCATCGTGAGGTGCCGCCGCCGTCACCCGCAAGCTCCGGTCGTCAGCCGCCCGACCAGCCTGTGCTGGATGAGATGGCTATGCCATGAAGTCTGGACCACTGGTTTTCCCCCGATACTCAGGCCGACATTATAATTTTTGCCGACGTTTTATTGTCTTGTCAAATAAAATCGATATTTTACAATGCTCCTGTGATCCAAGGAGGATGCTATGGTTGCCTGGAATGATTACAAAACGATGGCAAAGCAGCGCGGCGCACTGGCGCTTGAACTTTACGTCGTTGAATCCACACCACAAAAAACGCCCCAGGATGTCAAAAACAGCCTGCCCGCCCACCTTGACTATCAACGCGACCTTGAAG
>JBBKVJ010000279.1:0-2662 GCA_037968375.1 Paracoccaceae bacterium
GTTATAGCGCAGGTCCGAGCCGCGCGCCGCGCGACCGCGCCCGGCCTGACCGGGCTGGCCGCCACCGCGCATGAAATCACCGAAGAGATCGTCGAAGACATCGGAGAACGCGCTGGCGAAATCGCCGCCACCATAGGCGCGCTGACCACCGGCGGCACCACGGGCGCCGCCCATGCCACCCTCGAACGCCGCATGGCCAAAGCGGTCGTAGGCGGCCTTGCGCTCGGGGTCCTTCAGCGCGTCGTAGGCCTCATTCACTTCCTTGAATTTGGCCTCGGAATCCGGCTTGTCGGCATTGCGGTCGGGATGCAGTTCCTTGGCCTTCTGGCGATAGGCTTTCTTGAGTTCCTCGGGTGAGGCGCCCTTGGCCACCCCCAGAACATCGTAGAAATCACGTTTCGCCATTCGTTCAGACCCTCTTGGCACGAAAGCAGCCGGCCCGCGTCTACGCAGGCCGGCCTCAGGTTACGAGAAACCGCAGTTACTTGTCCTTGCGGTCGTCCAGGTCCTCGAAGTCGGCATCGACGATATCCTCGTCCACACCGCGCGGGGCGTCGCCATCCTTTGGCTCTGACGCGGCCTCGGCTTCGGCCTGGCTGGCCTTGTAGATCGCCTCGCCCAGCTTCATCGCGGCCTCGGTGACGTTCTGGATGCCGGCTTTGATCTTGCCCGCATCCTCGCCCTTGACGGTGTCCTCGAGCGCCCCGATGGCCAGCTCGATCGCCTCGACGGTGGTCGGATCGACCTTGTCGCCATGCTCTTCCAACGATCTCCTGGTCGAATGGATCAGACCTTCGGCCTGGTTCCGCGCCTCGACCATTTCGCGCCGCTTCTTGTCGTCCTCGGCATTGGTTTCGGCATCGCGGACCATCTTGTCGATCTCTTCGTCGGAAAGACCGCCCGAGGCCTGGATGGTGATCTTCTGTTCTTTGCCGGTACCCTTGTCCTTGGCACCGACATGGACGATGCCGTTGGCATCGATGTCGAAAGTCACCTCGATCTGCGGCATGCCGCGTGGCGCGGGCGGGATCTGTTCCAGATTGAACTGGCCCAGCATCTTGTTGTCCGCCGCCATTTCCCGCTCGCCCTGGAAACACCGGATCGTCACGGCGTTCTGGTTGTCTTCGGCGGTCGAGAAGATCTGGCTTTTCTTCGTCGGGATCGTGGTGTTGCGATCGATCAGACGGGTGAACACGCCGCCCAGCGTCTCGATGCCCAGCGACAGCGGCGTCACGTCCAGCAGCACCACGTCCTTGACGTCGCCCTGCAGCACGCCGGCCTGGATCGCGGCACCCAGCGCCACGACCTCATCGGGGTTCACGCCCTTATGCGGCTCCTTGCCGAAGAACTTGGTGACCTCTTCGATCACTTTCGGCATCCGGGTCATGCCGCCGACCAGAACCACCTCGTCGATATCGCCTTTGCTCAGGCCCGCATCTTTCAGCGCGGCAGTGCAGGGCTTCATCGACTTGGTGATCAGATCGCCGACCAGGCTTTCCAGCTTGGCGCGGGTCAGCTTCATCACCATGTGCAGCGGCTGACCGTTGGCGCCCATCGAGATGAACGGCTGGTTGATCTCGGTCTGGCTTGAGGATGACAGCTCGATCTTGGCCTTCTCGGCGGCCTCTTTCAGGCGCTGAAGCGCCATCTTGTCCTTGGTCAGATCGGTGCCGTGTTCCTTTTTGAACTCGTCGGCAAGATAGCTGACAATCCGCATGTCGAAGTCTTCACCACCAAGGAACGTGTCGCCGTTGGTCGATTTCACTTCGAAAAGACCGTCATCGATCTCAAGGATCGTGATGTCGAAGGTACCGCCGCCAAGGTCATAGACCGCGATCGTCCGGGCCTCTTTCTTGTCGAGACCATAGGCCAGCGCCGCCGCCGTCGGTTCGTTGATGATGCGCAGCACCTCAAGACCGGCGATCTTGCCTGCGTCCTTGGTCGCCTGACGCTGCGCGTCGTTGAAGTAGGCGGGCACGGTGATGACGGCCTGGGTGACGGTTTCACCCAGATAGCTTTCAGCGGTTTCCTTCATCTTTTGCAGGATGAACGCCGAGATCTGGCTGGGCGAATACTTTTCGCCGCGCACCTCGACCCAGGCGGCGCCATTGCCGCCATCGACAATGTTGTAGGGGACAAGTTTCTTGTCCTTCTCGACCTCAGGCTCGCCGACACGGCGGCCGATCAGGCGTTTCACTGCGAAAACGGTGTTTTCGGGGTTGGTCACGGCCTGGCGCTTGGCGGATTGACCAACCAGACGCTCACCTTCCGTGAAACCGACGATCGAGGGCGTCGTGCGCGCACCTTCCGAATTTTCGATGACCCGGGGTTTCGCACCATCCATGATGGCGACGCACGAATTCGTGGTCCCGAGGTCTATACCGATGACTTTGGCCATTGCTCTGCTACCTCTTCCTTGACGGCGATGTTTTGGGGCCAGGCCCTAAGGAGGCACCTTGCCCCGATCCCTTGGATTTGGCCGGGATGGCTACCCCGACCGATTTGACTGGGCGTATATAGGGGCGGGTTTTGAAGGCTGCAAGGCGGGCAGGCGGGGGGAATATGATGAAAAATCGAGTCGCGGCAGATGTTTCGGCCGCCAGCCTTTCGCTGGGTGGCGTGGCGATCTGGCAGGGGTGGCTTGATGGTGCGGCGCAGGCGG
>JBBKVJ010000280.1:0-7626 GCA_037968375.1 Paracoccaceae bacterium
CAGCTATGGAACGTGCTGCGCGGCGAGATGAGCCTGGTCGGCCCGCGCCCGCCGCTGCGCGCCTATGTCGAGCAGTTCCCGGTCCTCTACGCCCGCGTGCTGATCCAGCCGCCGGGCGTCACCGGCCTGGCCACGCTGGTCTTTCACCGCCGCGAGGCGGTTCTGCTGTCGGCCTGCCGGACGGCGGAGGCGACCGACCGCGTCTATTCCCGCCGCTGTGTGCCGGTGAAGGCGCGGCTGGACCTGATCTATCTGGCGCGGCGCACGGTTTGGCTGGACCTCTGGCTGATCGGTGCGACGGCGGCACGGGTACTGCGGCTGTCCGGCCGGGTACGAACCCGAAGCGGGCGCCATTCCCCTGCGGGAAATGGCGCCATGGCCAGGTCGTTGCCAGGCCGGGCGGACCAACGGTAACAGCCGGTCGGCGCCCTGCAGAATGGGCCGGCTAATGGCGCCGCGCGCAATGCTGTGGCACCGGACAGTTGGATTCCCGGCGCGGCGTGCCGCGAGCCGGTGTTGTCGGCATCGGATCAGGGGCATTGGCCCACACTACGAGGCGCTGATTCCTCAGGTCGCGATGGTCGTGGCAAAGGGCTGCGGCCATCTTGCGACACCTCGTTCGACAGCTTCCTACCCACGGCGCCATTCGTAGGCGGCGCGCAGCGCGGCCAGCGCTTAACACGCTTGCGCGGTTCACGGCGAAAGCGAGTGACCGTTCAGGTCCGGATCGCCGCTGGCGCATCATCCGACGGTGCTGGCCCGCCTGTCGGTCTCGACTGCGCCGTCGGCAACGGGGGGGTGTCATGTGGCGTCGGAGGCGCCGGACCGTGCGCCGATCCACGCATTGTCCGGGCGCGATGACGAAGCGTTCGGCGCGGCTGGTCTGCATCGCTGGCGCTTGCCGCCCGCTCGACCTGTTCCTGCGTCGGCAGGAGCGACAGGTTCGCGCCTGGCTGGATCATGCCGGACCGCTATCTGATGCTTGGTGGTCCTGCAGTCCGGCGTGTTCCGGAACCGGGCGCCGCGGCTCAGCGGTGCGGACCGCGACCGTGAGCGCGGATTGTCGCAACGGCCTGCCCGGACGCGCCGCCGTCGCTCAGGATGTAGCGGCGGTGCGTCGGGTGGCAGCGATCGCGCGGCTTGCGGGCGCAACTGACGCCGCATCGCTGCCCCGGCTTTCGTCGAGCATCGCCGCGATCAGGGTTTTTGCGGCCTCGCGGTCGGTATTAGCCACAGCACGGCTGGCCTCCGCCATATAGCGGGCGATCTGCGCCTCGGGCAGCGGCGCCGGGACGGCCTTGAGGATCAGCGGATGTGCGCCGCTGGGGCTGGCACCCAACGTCATGTCGATCTCATGCAGGCGTTCGCCGTGGCGCAGGCCGGTGGTCCTGACTTCGATGTCGCCGTCGGGGTGCTGTGCGTCGCGCAGCCGCAGGCCCGCATCGGCGATCATCTGCCGCGCCAGCGTGCCCACCGATATCGGCGCCCCCATGTCCAAAACGAAGATCTCGCCGCCATCGGTGATCGCACCGGCGACGAGGACCAGGCGCACCGCGTCCTCGACGCTCATGTAATAGCGGGTCGCGGCCGCATCGGTCACGGTGACCGGGCCACCGGCGGCGATCTGCGCGCGGAAGATCGGCACCACCGAGCCGGACGACCCCAGGACGTTGCCGAATCGCACCGCCGCGAACCGGGTCGCCCCCGCCGCCACTGCCACCCTGTGCACCGCCAGTTCCGCCAGCCGCTTGGTCGCCCCCATCGCCCCCACCGGGGCCACCGCCTTGTCGGTCGAGATCAAGATGAACCGGTCGACGCCAGCCGCCGCCGCGGCGCGCGCCAGAACCTCGGTGCCGAGGACGTTGTTGAAGAGCCCGGCCAGCGGATTGGCCTCGACCAGGGCGACATGCTTGTAGGCCGCCGCGTGCAGGACCACATCGATGCGGTTTTCGGCAAGGATCGCGCGCACCAGTGCCGCATCGGTGACCGAACCCAGAACGGCGACAACCTCGACGCCACCCGACACCGGCGCCAGCAGCCGCTCGACCTCGAACAGCGCCGCCTCGGACAGGTCGAACAGCACCAGCCGGGACGGCGCGCAGTCGATCACCTGCCGACAAAGCTCGCGCCCGATCGAACCGCCCGCCCCGGTGATCAGCACCGAGCGACCGGCATAGCTGAGCGACAGCCGCAGGTGATCGACGGCGATCTGCCTGCGGGCCAGCAGTTGCCGTGCGGCATCCGGGCCGGTGTCCGCTGCAATTGAGGCAAGAGGTGCTGCGCGCACCTCAAAGCCGCGCGCCTCAAGCCTTCGTGCTATCGCTATCCTGCGCGGCAGCGGTGCCGACGGCATGGCAAGATAGATCAGGTCGGTGCCGCGCAGCTTTGCCACCTTCTCGATACGGGTCGCGGCATGAACCGGCAGACCCACGACACGGCGGCCTTGCAGCCCAGGGTCGTCCTCGAGAAATCCGACCGCATGCACCTTGTCGGACCGCGCCAGGATCGCGGCCACCTGACGCCCTGCAGCACCTGCACCGTAGATCAGCGCCGGACGAGTGGTGCGCGCAACATGATAGAGTGCCACCAGCCCTTCGCGCAGTGCGATACGCATCAAGATGGCGCCAAGGCAAAAGCCGATGCCGATCAGCAGCGGCGAGGGCGCTTGCATCCGCGCGCCCCAGATCATCCAGCTGGCCAGGCCGAGGCAAAGCCCGATCAGCGCTGTCTGTCGTGCTGTGCGTGTGTCGAAATCCCGCAGCCGGGTTTGCGCCGGGCCAAGCCGGTAGGACAGCGCGCCGGTGAGGATCATCAGCCCCGGCATCGCCGGCCAGAATGCAGCGAAACCGATGCCGGTAGGGGCCAGGCTGCAGGCGAACAGAACGGCCAGAGGCACCAGCGCCATGTCGCCGAAAATCAGGATCGCGGTCTTGGTGTTAGCACCGAGCGCGGCCGCGCGAAGCGCAAGATATCGCACCGGGGCTGCCATCATCATGCTTCCTCTTCGCGGTATTGGACACCGGCCCCGGAGATGGCCGCCGGGGTCCTTGCTAGCACGAATTGGCAAACACTTGGTTAGCGCCGGGTCAGGCGGGCACCCGCTCAGGCCTGATAGTAATCGCGGTACCAGGCGACGAAGCGTCTGACGCCCTCGGCCACATCTACGCGTGCCTCGAATCCGGTCAGCGCCTGCAAAAGTGCTGTATCGGCCCAGGTCCGGGGCACGTCGCCGGGCTGCATCGGCAACAGCGTCTGTTCCGCCCGGCGCCCGGTCGCGGCCTCGACGGCGGCGATGAAATCGGTCAGCTTGACCGGCGTCGAGGCGCCGACATTCACTATCCGGCACGGTGCCACCGGCGACAGGCTGTCGCCCGGAACCGCAGCCATACCGGCATCGGGCGAAGGTGGCACCACGTCGATCAGCGCCCTGATAGCCTCGACCAGATCGTCGATATAGGTGAAATCGCGGGCCATCTCGCCGCGGTTGTAGACCTCGATCGGCTCGCCGGCCAGAATCGCCCGGGTGAACTTGAACAGCGCCATATCGGGGCGGCCCCAGGGGCCATAGACGGTAAAGAACCGGAACAGTGTGGTCGGCAGCCCGTAGAGATGCGCATAGGAATGCGCCATCGCCTCGCCCGCCTTCTTGGTGGCGGCATAGAACGACATCTGGGCATCGGCCTTGTGCGTCTCGCCGTAGGGCATTTCGGTGTTGGCGCCATAGACCGACGAGGTCGAAGCGATCAGCAGATGCGCGGGCGGATGCGCGCGGGCGGCCTCGAGCAGTTCAAAGGTGCCGATCAGGTTGGCCTCAAGATAGCTGCGCGGCGCGTCGATGGAATGGCGCACCCCTGCCTGGGCGGCCAGATGCACGACGATATCGGGCGCCTCGGCCAGCAGCGCCATCAGGCGCCCGGGGTCTTCCAGCCGCCCGATCTCGGCCCGAAAGCCCTCGCGTTGCAGCAGCATCGCGTGACGGCGTTCCTTCAGGGCGACATCGTAATAGTCGGTCATCGCGTCCAGACCGACAACGCGAAAGCCGTCGTCCAGCAACCGTCGGCAGAGGTGATAGCCGACGAACCCGGCCGATCCGGTCACCAGCGCCGTGCGGGGCAATGCGGCCACCGGTCTAGCGCCGCATCAGCGTGTCGCCGACCGCCAGCGCGGGTGCCAGTTCCACCACCGCCCCCGAGCTTGAGCGGTTCGCGGTGGCGGCTTCGGCGATGATCTGGGCCGCCTTCTGGCCGATCTCGCGACGGCGCGCATCCATCGTCGCCAGCCGCATCGGCAGCCCGTCCAGCAGATCGACATTGTTGAACCCGGCCAGCCCGATCCGGCCCGGCACGTCGATACCGTTCGCCAGACACCAGAGCAGGCCACCGGCGCCGATCATGTCATTGGAATAATAGATGAAATCGAGATCGGGGGTGCGCTTCAGCACGGTCTCGGTCATCTCGCGGCCTTTCGCCAGACCCGAGCCGCCCTCGTAGAACTCGCGGTCGGCGATCTCGATCCCGGCCTTGGCCAGTGCTTCGGTAAAGCCTTCGAACCGCTTTCGGGCGCGGTGGTCCAGTGGCATCTTGGTGCCCAGAAACGCGATTCGCTTGTAGCCCTCGGCAACGATCGCCTTGGCCAGTTCGCGGCCCGCACGACGGTGCGAGATGCCGACCATCGCATCGATCGGCTCGCCGTCGGTATCCATGATCTCGACCACCGGCACGCCCGCGTTCGCCAGCATCGCGCGGGCGGGTGCGGTGTGTTCCAGCCCGGCGATGATGACCCCCGAAGGCCGCCACGACAGCATCTCGTACAGCACCTTCTCTTCGCGTTCGGGCAGGTAGTTGGTAAAGCCGACGACCGGTTGCAGCGGGGTTTTCTCGAGGACGTCGGTGATCCCGGTCAGGACCTCGGGAAACACCAGGTTCGACATCGACGGCACGATCACCGCCACCAGATTGACCCGGCTTGAGGCCAGCGCACCGGCGATCTTGTTCGGCACATAGCCCAGCCGTTTCGCCGCCGCCAGAACCCGCTCGCGCGTCGCCTGGCTGACATCGCCGCGATTGCGCAAGACCCGGCTGACCGTCATTTCGCTGACGCCCGACGCCTCGGACACATCGCGCAGGGTCAGCGGGCGGTGGGGGGCAGAGGGGGTGGAACTGGACAAGGCAGTGATCCCGAAAGGCGGCTAGACCTTTGTTAGCGGTAAAGCGGGCGCAGGCAAAGCTGATTGGGCGGGCGGCCCGATCTTGCAACCGCAGTCGATTGCCGCCAGAACGACACCCATGCGGCCTCGTAGCTCAGGGGATAGAGCAACCGCCTCCTAAGCGGTAGGTCTCAGGTTCGAATCCTGACGGGGCCGCCAGCCAGCGCCGTTCAACTTAAGTCGGCTGGCCGCATGCCGCGGGGTTGGTCGGCGCTTCAGCTCAGAGCGACTGATGCGACAGACGGAACGGCATGCGCCAGACCGCACTGCTTCGGGAAAACGCAAAGCTGTCGTCTGGCTGACTTCCGGTCGGGATGACGTTGCGCCTTACCCCATTGCGCGTGACCTCGGTTCCGAAGATTGGATAGACCCGGGCCGAAACGCCGATCAGCTCGTCCTCGTCGCCGGCGCGGCTGACACCCGGCGCGGTGTTTACCGTCAGCCAAAGGTCATTCACGCCAGGGCGATTACCTGCCCCCAGAATCTCGTTGAAGGTTTCCTCTAACCTCGCCAGCGTCGCATCTTGCGATCTGTTGCGCTCTGCGCTTGAGGTATCATCGTATTCCCAGGCGCGCGCCGCAAACCCGAGATAGGGATCCTGGGCCGTTGGCGCTATGGGAGGGTGGGCTTGAAGGTCGCGGATGATGGCGCGGCCGCTTGGATCGTTCACCCCAGGTGCGTTCACTTCCACGATACCGGTATCAACCACAGTGGCCCGGGCCGTTCCATTGACGATGTTGACGAAGAAGAATTCCAGCCGGGGGTCATCGCCGCTGAATTCCTGCCTGTCTTCGATGATCAACTCGTATTCGATCCAAAAAAGGTCTGGCATGAAAGGCTCCCGATAATGGTTTTTCTTTTAAGCAATGACGATCGTGCAAGCTCTGCCTAGCGCCCGTAACGTGAGGTCAGATGCTTTTGAGGGCGTAGACACTCACACATAATTGCATGATTTTCAACGCTTCTGGCTGGGCCTGCTGTCTACGTGCAATGTCACTGACCCCAAGGCACGTAGTCACCGGCCAGGAAACGCAACCCTGACTGCGGTAGTGCTACGACCCGTCGCTGCCCCGGCGCCGGAACCGCGCCGCTACTCTGCCCAGCCTGGTTTCGCGCCCCATCGCGATCCGCACCCGGCGGCGGGCGCGGACCAGCGCGCTGGTGACGAAGGGGCTGATCGCGGGGATGTCGATGGCCAGCAGAACCAGGCCCAGCGGCACCATCCAGAACCCGACGACGGGCAGAAATCCGACCAGCCCGAACGACACCAGCACCAGTCCCAGCGGCAACCGGACATAGCGCAGTCGGCCTTTCACGACCGATTGCATCACGCCACGCGTGCGGGGCGCAAAACGCGTCATCGCCTCCAGCTGCCGCTCAAGTCGGCGCGATTGGCGGGCGCGGGGTGTGTCTGGGTCTTCGATGGTCATCATGCGCTTAAGATGGGCGTCGCGGGGGCGACGGCAAGTGGGCGTTACGGGCTGGTGCGACGGCAGGTGTGACGGCAGGTGCTGCGGGCCGGATCAGGTCATCCGGATCGCACCCTTGTCGACCGACAGCATATAGCCCTTGCGGGCGATGTTCTTGACCAGAAGTTCGGTCACCATCTGGTTGCCCAGCATGTCGCGCAGCCGCTTGATCCGCGTCGCCCCCGCCGCTTCGTCGCAATCGGCGGCGTTGCGGCCCGAGATGACCGCCTCGATCTCGGCGCCCGACATCACGTCATCATCCATCCGCGCCTCGGCCAGAACGCTGATCGTCTCGATCGCGGCCTCGGTCAGCTTGAATTCCATGTTGTTCAGCCAGACGGAGTTTTCCTCGCGGCTGATCAACAGCGACGAGACCTGGATGCCGGTGCGCTCGATCTCGGACATCCGCCGGTTCAGCGCCATGATGGTGACCAGAAACACCAGCGCCGCGATCAGCAGGGCCGCAGCGAAGACCAGCAAAACGAAGATGACGGTGCGGTACGAGGCCAGAACCTCGGCGAACGAGGTGCCGGACTGCGCCAGAATTTCCAACAGCTTGATCTCGGCGTTCGAGGTCAGATCAGCGTTCTCGACAAAGATCCGCTCGACCCGCGAATTGAACTCGTTGGCGCCGGGCAGGGCGACGATCAGAAGCGTCGCCGCAAGACCGAGGATCGCCACGATCGCCACAATGCCGCCGGTGACGATCCGGTTGCCCGCCGGGATCTGGCCGGTCGTCTCGATCTTGGGAAGGTCAGTGTCGGACAAGGCCGCAGGTCTCCGTCAGAATGGCGCGAGTGTCTGACCCCGCACGAGGCAGGTCAAGCCACCAAAAGACCCGGGCTGTCGGTTCGGTCAATAGCGCAGGTTAAACTGGCCGGCACTTTCGGCCCGGCTGTCCAGCCCGTCGTCCTCGAAAATCGACAGCACCGCCAGAAGCTGCCAGCCATC
>JBBKVJ010000281.1:0-3568 GCA_037968375.1 Paracoccaceae bacterium
CGCCGATCCGGCCAGCAGCACCACCGGCACGGCCGCGCAACGGTCCGGCGGGAACCCCGGTGCCGTCACCGCCACCGCATCGGCAAAGACCACATCCGCACCCTGCCACAAGGTCACCTCCGCTGCCTCGGCCGTGTTGCGTGCCTCGGTCACCGCCAGCCCCAACAGCGCCAGTTGCCGCGCCAAAAGCGCCCGGGTCACCGGATCGCCGTCGATCACCAGCGCCCGGTCAAAGCCCTCGGGCAGGGCGGGCATCGCCTCGGTCGCCGCTTCGGCAATCGGCAGTTCCAGCGAGAAGGTAAAGCACGAGCCTTCGCCCGGCGCCGACGTCAGCCAGATATCGCCGCCCATCAGCCGCACCAGCTGGCGCGAGATCGCCAGACCGAGGCCGGTGCCCTCGAACTTGCGGTTGTGATCGCCCTCGACCTGATTGAACTCGCCGAAGATATGGCCCTGCATCTCGGCCGCGATGCCGATGCCGCTGTCCTCGACCGCGATGGTCAGCTTTTGCATGCCGTCGTCGGCGCCGATGCCGATCACCCGCACCAGTACATGCCCCTCGGGCGTGAACTTGACCGCATTGCCGACCAGATTGGTCAGCACCTGACGCAGCCGTCCCCGGTCGGCGGTCAGTTTCGCGGGCAGGAACAGGTCGTAATCGATCGACAGCGTCAGGCCCTTTTCCGAGGCCGACGGCGTCAGAAGGGTGATCACCTCATGCACCAGACGTTCCAGATCGAACGGTTCGGGGTGGATATGCAGCTTTTCCGCCTCAAGCTTCGAGAAATCCAGAACGTCGTTGATGATCAGCAACAGCGCCTCGCCCGAGGATTTGATCGTCTCGGCGTACAGCCGCTGTTCCTCGGACAGTTTCGTCTCGGCGAGAAGTTCGGCCATGCCGACGACCCCGTTCATCGGGGTGCGCAACTCGTGGCTCATGTTGGCCAGGAATGCCGATTTGGCACGGTTCGCACCTTCCGCCCTGACCTGCGCCTTGCGCAACTGCCGCTCGCGGCGGACCGCAGCAGAGATGTCCAGCGCCAGCGACACCACGCCGCCATCGTTGCCGCGCCGGTCGACCAACCGGATGTAATTTCCGTTCCACAGCCGCACGACACGCGGTTCGATCACGTCGTGACGCCAGCGCTCGAGCATGCCTTCCTGCCAGATCGCGGGCGCCTCGTCGCCGGAATCGAACACCCCTTCCTCCAGACCGATGCGCAGGATATCGCGGGCGTGCGCCCCCGGCCCGACCTCTTCCAACCCGTCAAAGACCGACAGATAGGCCGAGTTCGCCACCACCAGCCGGTCCGAGGGATCGTAGATCGCAAAGCCGTCCCTGATCGTTTCAAGCGCCAGCCAGAGGCGATGTTCGGCCACCGTGCGGGCCTCGGTCGCGGCGTGCAGGTCGGACCGGACGCGGGTATTCTCGCCGCGCAACTCTTCAACCACGTTCGTCGCATCGGCCACCACCCGACGCTGGATCACGATTTCCTCGGACAGCGAGCGTGCATGTTCCGACAGCTTGCGATTGGCGGCGAACAGCTCGCGGCTTTTCAGCTCGAGCAGCCGTTCGGCCGCCAGCCGCGCCCGCCGTTCCGCGATAAGCTTGTCGCCGAGATCCATCCGTGCCTTCTCCGCCGCCGGTCGCCCCGGGGTCCGCCGTTGCGCGCAAGATCGCAGGACAGGGTAAAGCGCGGCTTAATATTCACGGCTCCGTTGCTTGCGCAACCGGGCCACGGCATGGCACGATAAGGCCATTCCAAAGGAGGTGGGTCATGCGGTTTCCGGCAATGGTTCTGGGTGTAACGCTGGCGCTTGCGCCGCACTTCGCAGTCGCGCAAGGTACAGACAGCCCGGTGCCCGAGCGGCGTCTGGCGATCACCGAGAATGTCGATTTCTACGGCGGCGATCTGGCGGCGATCTTCGACACCACCTTGGACGCCTGCCGCGCCGCCTGCCTGACCGAACCCGCCTGCCGCGCCTTCACCTTCAACACTCGTGCCGGATCGTGTTTCCCGAAAACCGACGTCACCGACCGGCAGCCCTATGTCGGCGCGATCTCGGCGATGGTGCTCGACACGCCCGAGCGGGTCCAGGACCTGGCCCGCGCCCGCCGGGGCGATCTGAGTTTCCTCACCGATGCCGATCTTGCCGCCGCGCGTCTGGCCGCCGATGGTCTGGCGCAACGGCACCATCTGGGCGATTTCACGCTGGCCGATTACACCGCCGCCGCGGCCCGGGCGCGCAGCGCGGGCGAGGCTGGCAATGCCGTGTCCTTTACCGGTGCGGCGCTGGTCCTGTCGGACGCGCCGGACCTTTGGGTGGCCTATGCCGATGACCTTCTGGCGTTCGAGGGCGGCGATTTCCGCCAGCAGAGCGACCGCAAGTCGCTGGCGCTATCCGCCGCAGTCAACGGCTACCTGCGTGCCCCCGATGATGCCACCCGCGCCGCCGCCCTTGCGACGATGGCCAAGGCACTTGAGGCGACGGGCCGGGGCCGCACCTCGGTACCTGCGCTGCGCCTTGCTACAGGTCTCAGCCCGCGCGAGGATATCGTCGCCGCCTATGACCGTGCCGCGGCCCAGTTCGGCTTTCGCATCACCGAGCACGTGGTCGAAAGCGATGCCGCCAGCCCCCGCATCTGCGCCGATTTCTCCGAACCCCTCGCCGAGGCTGGCGTCGATTACGCGCCCTATGTCCAGCTTCCCGGCTCGGGCTACGCCGTCGAGGCCAGCGGCAACCGCCTGTGCATCGCCGGTGTCCGGCATGGCCAGCGCTACCGCGTGACCTTCCGTCAGGGCCTGCCCTCGGCGGGCGGCGAGGCGCTGGATGACACCGCAACCCTCGACCTCTACATCCGCGACCGCACCCCGCAGGTCCGCTTTCCGGGCCGCGCCTATGTGCTGCCCAAGGCGGGCGAGGCGGCGGTGCCGGTGGTCACGGTCAATACCGACAGCCTCGACCTGATCCTGCGCCGGATCAGCGACCGCAACATCCTGCGCACCCTTCAGGACGATTATTTCGGCCGCCCGCTGGCGCAGTGGCAGGAGGAACGCTTTGCCGATGGCGTGGCCGAAGAGGTCTGGCGCGGCACCGGTGTGGTGGAACCCCAGTTGAACCAGGACGTCACCACCCGTCTGCCGCTGGCCGAGGTGATCGGCGACATGCCCCCCGGCATCTACGCGCTGCAGGCCCGCGTGACCGGTCAGGATGTCTATGAGGTCGCCGCCGCTACCCAGTGGTTTGTCGTCTCGGACCTTGGCCTGACCACGCTCAGCGGCGTCGATGGGTTGCATGTCTTCGTGCGTGGCCTTGGCGATGCCGAGCCAAAGGCGGGCGTTACTGCCACCCTGATCTCGCGCGCCAACGCGGTGCTGGGCGCCGCCACAACCGACGCGCAGGGTTATGCCGTCTTCCCCGCAGGCCTCGCACGCGGCACCGGCGGTACTGCGCCCGCACTGGTGACGGTGGAAGACGGCGAGACCGACATCGCCTTTTTGTCCCTCACCGGCCCCGAGTTCGACCTGTCCGATCGCGGCGTCGAGGGTCGCGAGCCCGCCCCGCC
>JBBKVJ010000282.1:0-2683 GCA_037968375.1 Paracoccaceae bacterium
CGCCAATTGAACGTCGCGTGCCTTCGCCACCCTGAGGGCCACCTCGGCGGAACTTTCGCCGCCTTCGGGCAGGTCGAGGTCGGTATAGCTGACCGGTGGCACCTCGACGCGCAGATCGAAGCGGTCCATCAGCGGGCCGGAAATCCGCCCCAGGTAATCCTCACCACAGACCGGAACGCGGGCGCAGGCGCGGGCGGGATCGGCGAGATAGCCGCATTTGCAGGGGTTGGCGGCGGCGACCAGCAAGAACCGGCAGGGATAGCGGATATGGGCATTGGCGCGGGCGACCACGACCTCGCCGGTCTCGATCGGCTGGCGCAGGGTTTCGAGGACGGCGCGGGGGAACTCGGGGAACTCGTCCATGAACAGAACGCCGTTGTGCGCCAGGCTGATCTCGCCCGGCTTGGCGCCCCTGCCGCCGCCGACGATGGCGGCCATGCTGGCCGTATGGTGTGGTTCGCGGAAGGGACGCGCGCGGGTGATGCCGCCATCGCTCAGAAGCCCCGACAGCGAGTGGATCATAGAGGTTTCCAGCGCTTCCATGGCCGACAGCGGTGGCATGATGCCCGGCATCCGGGCGGCCAGCATCGATTTTCCGGACCCGGGCGAGCCGACCATCAACAGGTGATGCCGCCCGGCCGCCGCGATTTCCAGCGCCCGTTTCGCCCGCTCCTGCCCCTTCACGTCGCGAAGGTCGCGGCCCAGCGCAGTCGCCTTGACCTCGCCCGGAACCGCAGGTTTCAGCGGCGCCTGACCGGTGTAATGGCGGATCACCTCCAGCAGCGTTGCCGGGGCGATCACCTCGACAGCACCCACCCAGGCCGCCTCGGCACCGCAGGCCTTGGGGCAGAGCAGCGTCCGGCCATCCTCGGCCGCCGCCATCGCAGCGGGCAGCGCGCCGATCACCGCCACCAGCGAGCCGTCAAGCGAGAGCTCCCCCAGCGCCACGGTTTCCTCGACCGCCTCACGCGGGATGATGTCGATGGCGGCCAGTAGCGCCAGTGCTATCGGCAGGTCGAAATGCGAGCCTTCCTTGGGCAGGTCGGCGGGCGACAGGTTCACGGTGATCTTTTTCGAAGGAAGTGCGAGGTTCAGTGTGGACAGGGCCGCGCGTACGCGTTCCCTGGCCTCGCTGACCGCCTTGTCGGGCAGGCCGACGATGGAAAAGCCGGGCATCCCGGCGGTCAGCGCGCATTGCACTTCGACCAGCCGCGCCTCGACGCCTTCGAACGCCACCGTATAGGCGCGCGCCACCATGTTCCGTCCCCTCCGCCAACTTGGTTAACGATTAGCGGGTGAGGTGTTTAGGAATGGTAAATTTTCGGTGGGGTGTAGCAAACGCACCAAGCGGTGTGAGCGATGATTAAGGGCTCATATTCTTCCTAGGTGTTCTGGGCCTCGGTCACTTCAACTACCATTTCGTTTGCGCCGGGGTCGTATCTGAAACGCTCAAAGGTTTCCCGCTCATTGCCGAAAATGTCTTTATAGGAGATCTTCGCGATGACCCAAAAGGAGGCGGCCCCACCAACAACATCGCGGTAGTCGGCCTTCCCGAAGGATTTGCTTGCATCAACGGAGCGCTCGGCCTTCAACTGCACGAATGCCGTCGCACCTGGCGGCAAATCCCCTTGGCTACTAGGCTCGGGGATGTCGTTCCACCAGTCGCTAGAAAATGGAACCCTCTCCACTATCCACATATACGAGAGATTAAGCCCTCTGGCTGGAGATTGGCCGAAGTTTTTCACGCCAATTCGAACGTTAATACTTGGGCCAGCAGGGAATACAGAGGTCGTCACATGGTCGGTGTGGACGTAGGCTCGAATCTGTTTTTTCCCAACTTCCTCAGTAATTTCGACAGCCTTGACGGCAGCTCGGTTCGCCTGCCATGTCAGAAGGAGTGTGGCCACCAGCAGCACCGTGCCGACCCCAACGAAAATAGTGGACAGCAACGAATGGAAGGCCATTTTTTGAGTGGCGTCATTCATAGCCTGCGTGGCCGCGTTCATGCCCTGCTGGGCGACAAGATCATCTATCTCGCGCTGGCTGGCTTCTTCTTCTCTGCGCTGGCTGGCCTCGGCCTCGGCCTCGTCACCGACAATTTCAACCAGCAGCGGCACAGGAAGCGTCTGGGCTGGCTCTTGGCCGGTATCGGGCTGCCCTTGTTCGCTTTGTGTCTCCTGTTGAGCTTGCCCTGACGACGCAAAAACCGTCAGTCCAAGTGCAGCTGCGTAGACCCAAGCGCGGAAAGACATTGCAATAAGAACCCTGCGGTGAATTTGCCTCGACTCACCTTATCGCGCAGATTCCGTTCGTTGTCTTCGATTTCAATCCCGCCAACCCTTGCTGCCAGCCGGGTGTCGATCACGCACCTACGCCGCGCATCTCCACAAACGCCGGCCACGCCTCGGCATCGGCCACGGTCTTGTCGCGGCAGAACGCGTTGCAAAAGCCCCAGGTCTTGCCGCCGAGCGCCAGGAAATGCGTGACGGGTTTGCCGGAATAAGGGCAGTCCGCATTCTCTGAGGGGCCGTTTTCCACCGCCTCCGCAGGCAAGGTCGCGGGGCCAGGCCAGTCGCGGCGGGCAAAGTCGCGACGGTAAAACTCCTGGTCCGGGCCGTCGGCCATGCCCATCGCGCGCCAGCGGCGGAACGACGGGTGCGCCAGATGCGCCGCGACATAGGAC
>JBBKVJ010000283.1:0-4364 GCA_037968375.1 Paracoccaceae bacterium
GTGCGAAGAGGCCTGCGTGCGCGAAGCCGCCGAGGGCCAGCCGGTCGAGATCGGACGGCTGCAGCGCTATGCCACCGACGGATTGATCGTTGCCGGCGTGCATCCGTTCACCCGCGCAGCGGCGACGGGCAAGACTGTCGCGGTGGTGGGGGCAGGGCCCGCGGGCCTGGCCTGTGCGCATCGTCTGGCCATGCACGGTCATGCCGTGACCCTGTTCGACGCACGCGCCAAGCCCGGCGGGCTGAACGAATACGGCATCGCCGCCTACAAGACACCGGACGGCTTTGCGCAGGTCGAGGTTGACTGGTTGCTGCAGATCGGCGGAATAACGATGCGCACCGGCGTCGCACTCGGGCGCGAGATGACACTCGAATCGCTGAGTGCGGATTTCGACGCGGTGTTCCTTGGGATCGGGCTTTCGGGTGTGAATGCGCTGGATGCCAAAGGGGCATCGCTTGCCCATGTCGAGGATGCGGTAGATTTCATCGCCCGGCTGCGCCAGGCCGACGATTTGTCCAAGCTTTCGGTCGGGCGTGACGTGGTGGTCATCGGCGGAGGCATGACGGCGGTCGATGCGGCGGTGCAATCGAAGCTGCTGGGCGCCGAGACGGTGACCATCGTCTACCGCCGGGGCCGCGAGGCGATGGGGGCAAGCGGATACGAACAGGATCACGCCTTGGCCGCCGGCGTCCATATCGTCACTGGCGCCGCACCTTTGCGTGTGGTCGGCGACAGCGCCGCCGAAGCGGTGGAATTTGCCTATACCGAAGTGATCGGCGGCGTCCTGAAATCGACCTCGAACACCTTCCGTCTGAAAGCCGATCAGGTGTTCATGGCGATCGGGCAGGCCCTGGAAGGTGTGCCCGAAGGGGTGACGCTTGCAGGCCGCAAGATCGCGGTCGAGGGGCCGGGGCGCACCAGTTTGCCCGGCGTCTGGGCGGGCGGCGACTGCGCCTCGGGCGGCGACGATCTGACCGTGACGGCGGTGGCCGAAGGCCGCGACGCGGCGATGGATATCCATGCCAAATTGACCTGAAAGGAAAGACCCATGGCTTTTGTCGACGGCGTAGTGATCCCGGTCCCAGAGGCGAACCGTTCTGCCTACCGCAAGATGGCCAAGAAGATGGCGGCGCTTTTCATCGACTGCGGCGCGAACGAGGTGATGGATGCCTGGGGCGTGGACGTTCCGGAAGGCAAGCTGACCTCTTATCCGATGGCGGTGAAGCGCACGAAAGATGAGGCTGTGGTGCTTGGCTGGATTGTCTGGCCCAGCAAGAGCGTGCGCGACAAGGGCTGGAAAAAGGCGATGGCCGACCCACGGATGGCGGCGATGTCGCCCGATATGTTCGACGGCAAGCGGATGATCTTCGGCGGTTTCGAAGTGATCCAGAGCACCCGGAAGGAGGGTTGAACGGTGGCCGATCTTACATCCAACTTTGTGGGGATCAAGTCTCCGAACCCGTTCTGGCTGGCCTCGGCGCCGCCGACGGACAAGGAATACAACGTCGTGCGCGCCTTCAAGGCGGGTTGGGGCGGGGTGGTCTGGAAGACGCTGGGCGAGGCCGGGCCGCCGATCGTCAACGTCAACGGTCCGCGTTACGGTGCGATCTGGGGCGCGGATCGGCGGCTTTTGGGTCTGAACAATATCGAGCTGATCACCGACCGGCCTTTGGAGGTGAACCTGCGCGAGATCAAGCAGGTCAAGCGCGACTGGCCCGACCGGGCGATGGTGGTTTCGCTGATGGTGCCCTGTGAAGAGGCCGCCTGGAAGGCGATCCTGCCGTTGGTTGAAGAGACGGGTGCCGACGGCATCGAGCTGAATTTTGGTTGCCCGCACGGGATGAGCGAGCGCGGCATGGGTTCCGCCGTGGGGCAGGTGCCGGAATATATCGAGATGGTGGCGCGCTGGTGCAAGCAGAACACCCGGATGCCGGTGATCGTCAAGCTGACGCCGAACATCAGCGATATCCGCCGTCCGGCGCGGGCGGCGAAGGCAGGTGGCGCGGATGCGGTCAGCCTGATCAACACGATCTCGTCGATCACCGGCGTCAACCTCGATACGATGTCGCCCGAGCCGTCGATTGACGGCAAGGGCAGCCACGGCGGCTATTGCGGCCCGGCGGTGAAACCCATCGCGCTGAACATGGTGGCCGAGATCGCGCGCGATCCTGAAACCGCAGGTCTGCCGATCAGCGGTATCGGCGGGGTCACGACATGGCGCGATGCGGCAGAGTTTCTCAGCCTGGGGGCGGGCAATGTGCAGGTCTGCACGGCGGCGATGACCTACGGTTTCAAGATCGTGGCTGAAATGGCGGCGGGGCTGTCGGACTGGATGGACGAAAAGGGCTATGCCTCGGTCGCCGAGGTTACGGGCCGTGCGGTGCCCAACGTCACCGACTGGCAGTATCTGAACCTCAACTTTGTCACCAAGGCGCGGATCAACCAGTCGCTTTGCATCGAATGCGGGCGCTGCTTTGCGGCCTGCGAGGATACCTCGCACCAGGCGATTGCGATGTCGGCGGATCGGGTGTTCACGGTGATCGACGCGGAATGCGTGGCCTGCAACCTGTGCGTCGATGTCTGCCCGGTGGAGAACTGCATCACGATGGAGCGGTTACCCGAGGGCGCAACCGATCCGCGCACCGGGCGCGTCGTATCGGACGATTACACGAACTGGACGACGCATCCGAACAATCCGGGGGCGAAGGCGGCAGCGGAGTAGAGGGGAGAAGATTTTCCATCCGAAAAATCTTCGGGGCCAAAATTTTTCGGATGAAAATTTTGGGCGGGCTCACGCGGGTGTCAACAGATGACACGCATTTGGCCTGCATTGCAGATCACGATGAACTGGCCACCGCATTCGACCAGATGAAAACCGCGTCGCTGCACTTCCGCTTCCAGCACCGTGCGCCCAATCTCACGCTCTACATCGCGGACGGCCCGGCGGATCACCCCGCCGCGGGCGACAGCTTTGGCGTCAAAAATCTTTGCGAACCATGCCAGGTTGGCACGGGCGTTGGAGGAGGGCCTGGTGCGGAGCATCTGCATCGGTGCAGAATGGTCCGCGCATGCTTAATCGTTGATGAACGCTGGGCTGACCAAAATGACCCTCAGCGCGAAAGGTCCAGCATCCTCGGCGGGTCTTCCTTGACCCCGCCATAGGCCGAGCGTGTCGAGGCAGGTGCTTCGCGGGCCTCTGCCCGGTCTTCGCGCGCTTCGGACGCGTCGGCCTTGGCCTCACGACGGATCTCGGTTCGAACCGCCATGTCCTCGACTTTGGCACCCTTGTCCAGATCGGCCGGTTCTCGGGTCTCCGACACTGGCGTGGCGACAGCGCCCGACGTTTCTCGCACATCCGGCGCGGCGGTTCGGCGCACTTCCGCGACATCCAGCTTTTCGACCTCGCGCAACCGCGCGCGCTCGCTTTCCAACACATTGGCCTGAAATGACGGCGGCGGACCTACCGGTGCCGACGGATCGGGCACCCGGTCTTTCACCTCGCGCGTCAGCCGTTCGGCCTCGTCGCCACGATCGCGGGGTTGATCGCCCCGGGCACGGTCGCCTTCACCCGCACCTTGCACCGCGATCACGGTTTCCACCGCTGGCGGTGTCCGCACGGGCGCAGCGCCCGGAACGGCAAATTGAACATTTTGCAGCATCAGCATCACCCTGACTCCGCGATACGGGAGCCCCCACTGATTCGTGATCCTACGCGCCGTTCGTTACCTGGGTGTTAAGGGATCCGCGCGACCACGCTCAGGGCGCCAGCAATTTGCCGAACAGGGTGTCCAGAAACGCCTCGGCCTCGACGAAATGGTCCGCTTTGCCGGGGCCGAGAACGGCGCGCACCTGGACATCGAAATCGGCATAGTGCTGGGTCAGCGACCAGATCGAAAAGATCAGATGCGCAGGCTGGATGCGTGCGATCCGGCCCGCGTCCATCCATGCCGTCAGGACGATGCATTTCTCGTCGACCAGCGCCTTCAACTCACCGCCAAGCATCGGCCCAAGACGTGGCGCGCCTTGCAGTATCTCATTGGCAAACAGCCTGCTTTCGCGCGGCATGTCGCGGCTCATCTGCAGCTTTCGGTGGACATAGCCCAGAAGCTCGGCGCGGGGATCGCCCTTGGGGTCGAGCGCGCGAAGAGGGTCGAGCCAGGTATCCAGAAGCCCGGTCAGAAGTGCCTCGTGGATCGCCTCTTTCGACGGGAAATAATACAAGAGGTTCGGCTTCGACAACCCCGCCTCATCGGCAATCTGATCCAGCGTCGCGCCTCGGTAACCGTGGGTCGAGAACGCTTGCAGCGCCGCCTCCAGAATGATCCGGCGGTTCGCCTCCTGAATACGGGTGCGCGGGGGGGTGG
>JBBKVJ010000284.1:0-3373 GCA_037968375.1 Paracoccaceae bacterium
CCATCGGTGGCGGCGGCCAAGGCCGGTGTGACGACCGGAGAATGGGGCACCGCGATCCGCGAGGCGTTCGGCGAATACCGCGCACCCACCGGGGTTTCGCGCGCCGCTTCGAACCGCACCGAAGGGCTGGACGAGATCCGCGCCGCTGTCGATGCGGCCTCGGGGCGGTTGGGGCGGCGGATGAAGTTGCTGGTCGGCAAGCCGGGACTGGACGGTCATTCCAACGGCGCCGAACAGATCGCCGCGCGGGCCCGCGATTGCGGGATGGAGATCAGCTATGAGGGTATTCGCCTGACGCCGGAAGAGATCGTCCGCGCGGCAATCGACGAGGTGCCGCATGTGATCGGATTGTCGATCCTGTCGGGCAGTCACCTGCCATTGGTCGCAGAATTGATCGCGCTTCTTGGGGCCGAGGGGATTGACGTTCCGGTTGTCGTCGGCGGCATCATACCCGAGGCCGATGCGGCTGCATTAAAGGCAATGGGTGTGGCGCGGGTCTATACGCCCAAGGATTTCGAACTGAACCGGATCATGTTCGATATCGTGACGCTTGCCGATCCCAAGGCGGTGGCGGCAGAATAACCAACCGCGACCCAGGGCAATTCGACACCAACCATTCCGCATTCAGGAAACTGTCTTTTTAGCCAATTGCCAATCTGATGATTATTTTCTATCAGTGTGTTTAAAGGAGGCCCATATGCCAAAGAACGACCTTAACAAGATGTCGAAGCCCGAACTTCAGAAACTGAAGAAGGATGTCGATAAAGCGCTGTCCACGATGGAATCCCGCCATAAGGGGGATGCCCGGAAAGCCGCCGAGGATGCCGCCAAGAAATACGGCTTTTCGCTGGGCGATCTGGTCGGCAAGTCGCGCGGCAAGAAACCCTCCGCCCCGGCGAAATTCCGCAATCCCGCAGATGCGTCGCAAACATGGAGCGGACGCGGGCGGCAACCCGCCTGGTTCAAGGACGGTATCGCCAAAGGCAAGAAAGCGTCGGATTTCGCGATCTGATATCTTTTTCCGATCGGAGTTTGAAAGGCCGGGCGTCACACCCCGGCCTCTTCGCTTTTTGCGGGCGAGGTGCGTTCCGGTTGGCTGAAATGCTCGCTATACTCGGGCATGAATGAAGGAGTGCAGAGATGTCGATTCATATCGGAGCTGAACCGGGCGATATCGCCGAGACGGTTCTTCTGCCAGGTGACCCGCGCCGGGCGAAATGGGCGGCGGAGACATTCCTGAAAAACGCGCGTCTGGTCAATGAAGTGCGCGGCATGCTGGGCTATACCGGCACCTGGAATGGCCATCCGGTAACCATCCACGGCACCGGCATGGGAATGCCGTCGCTGTCGATCTACGTCAACGAATTGATCCGCGATTACGACGCGAAGACGCTGATCCGGATCGGATCGTGCGGGGCGATGCAAGAGGCGGTGAAGGTGCACGATGTGGTGCTGGCGATGACCGCCACGACACTGTCGACGCCGTCGCGCGGGATGTTCCGCGAACTGAATTTTGCACCGACGGCGGATTGGAGACTGCTGCGCGCCGCAGCGGTTGCGGCGGCTGGCCGGGATGTCGGCGTGCATGTTGGCGGCATCTATTCCTCGGACGTGTTCTATGACGAGCGACCCGATCTGACCCAGGAGATGACCCGGCATGGGATACTGGCGGTCGAGATGGAAGCGGCCGAGCTTTATACGCTGGCGGCACGGTATGGGCGGCGGGCATTGGCGGTGCTGACCGTCTCGGATCATCTGATCACGCATGAGGCGCTGCCGTCAGAGGACCGCGAGCGCAGCTTTGGCGACATGGTCGAGATTGCGCTGACGGCGGCCTTCGCATGAAGCGGCGGCAATTGGGCAAGGGCGGGCCGGAGGTTTCGGCCATCGGGTTGGGGTGCATGAGCCTGGCGGGCGCCTTCGGGCCCACCGACGAGGCCGAAAGCTTTGCCTGCCTCGATGCGGCGCGCGAGGCCGGGATCGATTTCTTCGACACTGCCAACATCTACGGCATGGGCGTGTCGGAAACCGTGCTGGGGAAATGGCTGGCCTTGCGCAAACCTGCGGTGGCGGTCGCGACCAAGGCGGGGATCGTCAAAGGCAAGGGACGGAGTTTCGACAATTCCGATACCTATCTGCGGGCCGAACTGGAGGGTTCACTGAAGCGGCTGGGGCGCGATCATGTCGAATTGTTCTACATCCACCGGCGCCAACCCGAGGTGCCGGTCGAGGATGTCGCGGGCACGTTTTCGCGGCTGATCGAAGAGGGCAAGATCGGTGGCTATGGCATGTCGGAAGTGTCGCCGACAACGCTGCGTCGCGCCCATGCAGTGCATCCCTGTCGGGCGGTGCAGAACGAATATTCGCTCTGGACCCGGCAACCCGACCTTGGGCTGATCCGCACCTGCGCCGAGCTTGGCGTCGCCTTCGTGGCGTTCTCGCCCCTGGCGCGCGGAGTGTTGAGCGAGGTCGGCGTCGATCCGTCGCGCTTTGCCAAAGGCGATTTCCGCAAACCGATGCCGCGGTTTCACGAGCCGAATTTTTCGGCGAACATGGGGATGGTGCAAGGTTTCCGTGAATTTGCCGCATCGCGCGGCTGGACGACCTCGGCATTGGCGCTGGCATGGGTCCTTGCCCAGGGCGAGCATGTGATCCCAATCCCCGGCACGCGCACGGCGGCGCATCTGGTGGATTGGGCGGAGGCGGACCGGATTGCGTTAAGCGCCGGGGATCTGGCCGGGATCGAGCGGCTTTTACCCGCCGGGTTCGCATGGGGCGACCGCTATTCCGACGCGCAATCGGTGGGCGTCGAGCGATATTGCTGAGGTTTCAGGGGGCTCCCGCCCCCGTCCTGCGGACTCCCCGGGACATATTTACTGCCAAAATGAAATATCAAAGCCGGTGACTGCGGGAACAGGCGTTGGGCCCGGGGGCGGACACGGGGGCGGACCTGCAAGGCCTTCATGGAATACGGGCCAGTGTCGCGGGTAAAAGCGGTGCACATGAAGACGTTCATCACGTTGTGGACGTGCAGTTCGACCTCGGTCGGCGGCAAGCGCCCGGGTCAGGTTGCAGTGGCATCAGTGGTGATAGTCGCCGCCAGACAGTAGCCGGTGCGTGTAGCGGTCGCAGCAGGTGGGGGCGCGTGGCGCATCCGGGCGGACCCTTGTTACAGGTCCGCCCATATCTGCATTAATTACCGGTGTGCGGTGGCCCTCAGGCAGCCCGCGCCGCCGACTTGTGCTTGGGCCGACGCCGCACGCGACCGGGCTTGGCGGGTTGGCCCTTGCTGCCGGGCTGCGCCTTGCCGCGCCCACCGCCCCGGCCCTGCTGGGGCTTGGGATGCGCTGCCGCCTCGGCCGCCGACCAGGAC
>JBBKVJ010000285.1:0-2533 GCA_037968375.1 Paracoccaceae bacterium
TGGTGGAACGCGACGAGCTGACCAGTGGCACGACCTGGCATTCGGCGGCGCAGGTGACGAATTTCGGCATGACCCAGACGATGGTGGGGCTGAAGTCACACTCGATCGCGCTGTACAAGGAGTTGGCGGACGACCCCGGGTATCCGATCAACTATCACCACGCCGATGGTGGCATCCGGTTGGCGAATACCGAGGCGCAGATGGATGGCTATCGCCATTTTACGTCGATGGCCAAGGGTATGGGTGTGGACTTTGAGGTGATCGACGCCGTGGAATGCGCCCGGCGGCATCCGCTGATATCCACCGACAACCTGCTGGGCGGGCTTTGGGATCCGTCGGATGGTGACATCGACCCGGCGCAGCTGTGTCAGGCACTGGCGCGGCGCGCGCGCACCGCAGGGGCCGAGGTGTATCGCCACACCGCCGTAACCGGCCTGACCCAGTGCCCCGACGACAGCTGGATCGTGCACACCGACAAGGGCGATATCGCCTGTGAAATCGTGGTGAACGCCGGTGGCTACCGGGTGAACGAGGTTGGCGCGATGATGGGTGTGCAGCACCCGGTGATGTCGATGGAGCATCAGTATTTTCTGACCGAACCAATCAAGGCGATTGAGGAGGCCGGGCATCGGATGCCGCTGCTGCGCTGTCCGATCAGTGACTACTATTGCCGTCAGGAAAAGAACGGGCTGCTGGTCGGATTTTATGAGCAGGAGTGCAAGACCTGGGGCATGGACGGCATCGATCCGCACTTTGCCAACGCGCTGTGTCCTGACGATCTGGACCGGGTGACGGACGTTCTGGAGGGTGCGTTCGCGCGCATGCCCGCGTTGATGGAAACCGGGATTCACACGGTTGTTAACGGGCCGATCACCTATACCATCGATGGCGCGCCGCTGGTGGGGCCGATCCCCGGCAAGCGCAATGCGTTCTGCATCATCGGGATGCGCGCCGGGTTGGGCGAGGGCGGCGGCCATGGCTGGCTGCTGGCACAACAGATCGTGCACGGCGAGGCCTGTTACGACACATGGGTCACCGATCCGCGCCGCTTTACCGGCCATGCGAATGTCGAACTGACGGCGCTGAAGGCGATTGAAGATTACCAAAACGAATTTCGCTTTCATTTCCCGCATGAGCATCGCCCGGCGGGGCGGCCGATGAAGACCACTCCGATCACGCCTTTGCTGGCGGCAGAGGGCGCCGAATTTATCACCGTGAATGGGTGGGAGCGGGTCGACTACATCAAGCCCACGCCCGATTTTCAAGAAACCTACGGCTATCGGTTCAATGAGGTTTTCGATGTGGTGGCCCGCGACGTGGCCGCAGTGCAGTCGGGGTGCGGGATTTGCGAGGTCAGCGGGTTCAATCGGTACGAGCTGACAGGCGCGGGCGTGCATGCCTTCCTTGACCGGATGATCTGCGGGCGTGTCCCGGTTAAAGAGGGCCGCGTTGGGCTGGGCTATTTGCTGAACGATCAGGGGATGCTTAAGGCTGAGGCGACGATTGTGAATCTGCCGGGGGGGCGTGTCTGGTACGGCTCGGCTGCGGCGGCGGAATTTCACGATATGGACTGGCTGCAGGACCATCTGACACCCGGCGACGACGTACACATACGGTCATTGACCAATGACTACACGATCTTGGTGCTTGCCGGTCCGAAGTCACGCGATGTCATTGGCGCGGTCAGCCGCGCCGACTGGTCGTCCATGGCCTTTCCATGGCTAAGCGTGCGTGAGTGCTTCATTGGCGTCGCGCCCGCCGTGGTGATGTCGGTCAGCTTTTCTGGTGAACTTGCCTATGAAATCCATGTGCCCAACAGCCAGCTTTACGCCGCTTGGCTTGCTTTGCGGAATGCCGGGCTGGCGCATGGCTTGCACATTTTCGGCGCCCGCGCGGTTGAATCTATGCGGCTTGAGAAGGGGTATCTGCATTGGAAGGCGGATATCCTGACTGAATTCGATCCATTCGAGACCGGGCTTGAGCGTTTTGTCAAATTAGACAAGGCGGATTTCATCGGGCGTGACGCGCTGATCAAACGCCACGCCAAGGGTGTTCGACGCAAATTTGTGACCCTGCACATCGACAGTGATGTTGCCCCGGCCCATGGCGGTGCCTCGGTCATGCGGGACGGTAAAGTTATCGGCACTGTCACATCAGGAGACTGGGGTCACCGCGTTGGGATGAACCTTGCCTATGCGTTTGTCATGCCAGACTTTGCCAATCCTGGAACGTGTTTTGGCATTGATATTATCGGGACGCTTACCCCGGCAGAGGTTATCAAAACGGCCCCCTATGACCCCCTGAACACACATGTAAAAGCTTAAATTTTCTAAACTGCGCGCCTTTGGTTACGTGACGTCTGACTGTTTCTTCGCACCCGCATCCGGTTGAGGCTGGCATCGGCGCGGGGCTTGCGGTATCTCGCGGCGCGAAGACAGGAGATGCCCATGACTGCCGCCGACACGCATTATCACGACGCGATTTCGTCGATCGACGAAATCATCGACGACGCGCGCAATGGGCGAATGTTCAT
>JBBKVJ010000286.1:0-5468 GCA_037968375.1 Paracoccaceae bacterium
ACCCAGATCCGAGGGCGACAGCGGCCCGGCCTCGGGCGCGGGCGGGGGCGCCGCCGTTCCGGCCCAGGCCGGCAGGACCACAGGATCAGACGGGGTTTGGGGTGTCACGATCACCTCGCCCGCGTCCCACGCAGCGCCGATATCGAACCGAAGCCCCGTCCCGACCGGGGTTTCCAGCGGCGCGGCACCGACGTGCGCCATCGCCTCGGACACCAGCGTGTGCCAGGCGTCCTGACCCCGGTCCATGTCACCCGACCCGGCGACGATCAGCCAGTTCTCGGCCCGCGTCATCGCGACATACAAAAGCCGCATCCATTCCTCGCGGGCGCGTTCCTTTCGGGCCTCCACCGCCTCGGCGATCAGCGGCGGCGCGTCGTCGGCGCGGGTTTTCCAGAGCGGCACGCCATCTGGCGAGACCACAATCTCGCCCCGGTCTCGACCCTCCGAGGGCCGGGTATCGGGCAGGATCACCACCGGCGCCTCAAGCCCCTTGGCGCCGTGCACCGTCATCACCCGAACAACGCCGCCATCCGACTGCAACTGACGCTTGACCTCGACATCCTCGGTTTGCATCCAGGTCAGGAACCCGGTCAGCGACGGCACCTCAGTGCGCTCGTAAGCCATCGCCTGCGCCAGCAATGCGTCGATGCCATCCTCGGCCTCGGGACCCAACCGGGCCAGCAACCTGCGGCGGCCATCGTGACGGGTCAGAATGCGTTCCAGTAATTCATAGGGCCGCAGGAAATCGGCTTCGCGGCGTAGATCGTTCAGGACCGACAGCAGGTCTGCGTCAGCCACGCGCCCGCGCAGAACCTCCCAGAGATAGCGATCGCCGCGCCCGGCGGCGAGGCGATAGAGCCGGTCCTCGCTCCAGCCGAACAGCGGCGATTTCAGCGCGGCGGCCAGCGACAGGCTGTCTTCGGGCGTGGCCAGGAACGACAGCAGGGCGGCCAGATCCTTGACCGCCAGTTCGGCACCAAGGCGCAACCGGTCAGCGCCAGCTATCGGCAGGCCTTCGGCCTTGCAGGCACGGATCAGCTCGGCAAACAGCGCCGAGCGGCGGCGCACCAGGATCAGGAAATCGCCAGGTCGCAGCGGGCGGCGACGCGGCTGGCCGATTTCGGGCCGCAGGGGCAGGGTTTCGCCGGTTTTCGGGTCGCAAAGCGTCTTGATCTGGCACGCAATCTGCCGCGCCAGGATGATATCGTGATGCGACGGGTCCAGCCGGTCCACCGGATCATGCCACGGCGGATCGTCCTGCGGTTCGGCGACCGGCACCGGCGGCCAAAGGTCGACGCGGCCCGGTTGATTCTGATGAAATGCCTCGTGCAGCGGCGCCGCGCCCAGCCCGGCATGTCGCGCAGGCAGCGCAAAGACCTGATCGACGACGCGCAGGATGGCTGGGGCCGAGCGGAACGAATGCGGCAGTTCGACCCGTTCCAGCTGGTCCTCGACCTGCCCCAGCCGGTCGCGGAAATGCGCCTCCATCCGGCCGAACTGGGCCGGATCGGCGCCCTGAAAGGAATAGATCGACTGTTTCAGATCGCCGACCACGAACAGCGTGCGCGGCACGCCCGAGCGGGCCGTTTCACCCATCGAGAATTCCTCGGCGATCAGGCGGATCACCTCCCATTGCGCAGGGCTGGTGTCCTGCGCCTCGTCGACAAGGATGTGGTCAATGCCGCCGTCGAGCCGAAAGAGCACCCATTCGGCCAGGCCGGGGCGCGTCAGAAGCTGTCCGGCGCGCAGGATCAGATCGTCGAAATCAAGCCAGCCGCGCGCCTGTTTGCGGGCCTCGTAGGCGGCAAGGAACGGTATGGCGAAGGCGTGCAGCGCATTGGCGCGGTGGGCGGCGGTCAGGGCAAGGCGACGCGGGCGCGCGGCCTCGATGCGCAGCATCAACGCCTCCAGCGCGGGCAGCAGCGGCGCTGCGGGGCCTTCACGGAAGGCTTTGGTGGGAAAGTCGCCGATCTTGGCCGAAAAGGGCACCGCTTTCTTCGCGCCCGCGCCATACAGGAACACGTTCTCAAGCGGCTCCAACGCCGCGAGGCCGGGCGGCGCCATGTCGACCCTCGCAAGTGCCGCACCCGCCTTGGCATCGTTCACAGAGCTTGCCGCCAGCAGCGGCACAAGCGCGGCCAGCATCTCGGCCTCGTCACCAAGAAACACCTCGCCGATCAACTGTCGTTGGGTAAAACCACTCGGCAGGCCGAACTGGCCCAGCCAGTCAGCCGAAGATTTCGCCGCGTCGAACCGCTCGCGGTGATGTGCAATCTCGCGGGTGATGTCGGCAAAGCCCTCAGCGGTGGAATGCCGGGCAAGGGCGGCCACCACGCCCGCATCCTTGCCATCCGCCATCTCGTCGAGGATCTCGTCCATCGTCAACTTGATCGCGCGCTCGTCCATCTCGGCGAAATCGGGCGAGACGCCGGCCTCCAGCGGGAAGCGGCGCAGCAGGGCGGCGCAGAACGAATGGATGGTCTGGATCTTCAACCCGCCCGGTGCCTCGATGGCGCGCGCGAACAGGCGCCGCGCATCGCGCAGACCCTCGGCGCCCTCGGGTGCCGTCGCCTCCAGTTCGGCAAGCTCGGACCTGAGGTCGGCATCCGCCAGCATCGCCCAGCGCCCCAGCCGCCGAAACAGACGGTTCTGCATCTCGGACGCCGCCGCCTTGGTGTAGGTCAGGCACAGCACCTTTTCCGGCGGCACGCCGCGCAGTAACAGCCGCGCTACCCGGTCGGTCAGAACCCGGGTCTTGCCCGATCCGGCGTTGGCCGACACCCAGGTTGATACGGTGGGTTCCGCGGCAATGATCTGACGTCTTGTGGCATCGTTCGGCGGCGTCATCCGACATCCTCCGGGGTCGGCGGCTCGTTCGAATCCCATTCGCCGAACCGGGCCAGATGGTCGTAATCGCGTTCGGCTTCGCGGCCGCGCTCGCGGTCGATGGCGCGGCGCGAGAGGTAGCCGTGGGTGCGAACGGAATAGGCGCCAAGAAGCGCGGCCAGGCCGTGCCACGCCGCGGCGGTTTCATCGCGTGTCATGGCGCGGATATCGGTCTTTGGCGTGGCGCCCAGCGCGATATAGCCAACCCGCGCTACATCGGCCCGCCCGAGGGCGCCATAGGCACCGCGTTCGGCGAGTGCCGCCAGCAGCGGCAGCTGCTTGTTGAAATGTGCCTGCTGCGCCTTCGACGGCGGGCTGCCGGTCTTGTAGTCGTAGATCACCGCGCGGCCCTCGGGCGTCATGTCGATGCGATCGGCCTTGCCGGTCAGATCGATCCCGGTATCTGCCACCGCCAGGGTGCCCTTCAGCTCGAAGAACGTCGGCTGCGCCTCGGCCTGTCGATCGACCTCTCCCGCCAGAAACCACGCCGCCACCCGGTTCAGCCTGGCGGCCCAGGCAAGGCGGGCGGCAGGCCAGGGTGCTTCGTCTTCAAGGACGGTGCCGGTCGTGGTCCGGAAGACCGCAGCGCGGTCTTGCGCCACCGGCCAGTCGTCACGCACGAAAACTTCGAACACCCGGTGCAGCGCCGAGCCACGCAGCCGCGCATCCGGGCTTTGCCTCAGCGGATCAAGCGGGCGCAGGCCCAGCACATGACGCGCGTAGATCGCATAGGGATCGCGGATCAGGGTCTCGATCTCGGTCACGCTCAGACGCTTCGGTCGTGCCGCGACCGGGGGCCTTGGTGCAGGGCGTGTCGCTCGCGGAACCTCCTTGCCCGGCGCCTCCAAAGCCGACACCAGCGCCAGTTGCCGCTGCCCGCGCGCCCGCATCCCCGCCAGCGCCTCGGGTGCGATCCCATCCAGCAGCGTCGTCAGCCGGTTCAGCCAGCGCGACGGCACGGTTTCCGCCTCGCCATCCCTGAGTGAACGCGTCAACACCACCTCGCGCGCCGCGATCGCCTGCTGGAAATCATGCGCCGACAGGCCAATCCGCCGCTCCGGCAGCAAAAGCCCCGCCTGCAGCCGCATCGCCCGGTTCATCCACGGGTCGGGTGCTGGCAGTTGCGGCCAGATACCATCGTTCAGCCCGCCCAGGATCACCAGATCGGCGCCCTGCACCCGCGCCTCAAGTGTGCCCCAGATCATCACACCGGGATGCGGGCGCAGCGGATCGCGGACTTCCCGTGCATCGAACAGCGTTCGCAGCAGCGCCAGATAGTCCAAAGGCGTCACACTGCCCCCATGCGGCGCCTCGCGGATCAACTCGGCCATCGCCGCGCCGGCCTCGGCACCCGCCTTCTCTTTCCACAGCTCGCTTTCGCCGCCATCGGGGCATGAAGCAAATCGCTCGGCCAGGGCTAGATGCGCGGCCACGCGCGCACTCAAGGCGCACGCGCCCGCCGCTTGCACCTGGGCCAAAGCGCCCTTCAGCCAGGCGGACCAAGCAGCGCGGTCATCCTTCTTTGCAGCCCAGCGCGCGATATCGGTTGCCGTGGGATAGGGCGGGCCGTAGCGGCGCAGATGCAGTTCCAGATCGCGGGAATGGCGCAGGTGATCGCCGCGCCCATTACCGGAAAGGGTCAGCGGGTGCTTCAACAGCGCCAGCAGCGCTTCGGACGTTACCTTGCGGCCAAGCAGGCCTGCCACTTGCAGCAAGAACCGCCCCGGCGGCGACAGCGCCAAGGGCCGCCCGGCACTATCGTCCGGCTCGATCCCCCAACGATCCAGCGCGGCGGCGACCCTCCGGGTCAGCATCCGGTCGGGCGTGATCAGCGCGGCCGAGCGCCCGTCTTCGACAGCACCGCGCAGGGCAAGGGCGATCGCCACCGCCTCTTCGCGCGGGCCTGGCGCCTCAATCAAGCTGACCGTTGCCGACGCGGCGTCCAGATCGGTCAGGTCGGGACCCTCGCGCAGCCACTGGTCAGTGGTGGGTGCGGGGCGCAGCGCCAATGAGATCAGGCGGTTCCGCGCCGGGTGCGGGGCGGGCTGATCATCCCACGCCTGCATCGCGTCATGCCTGACATCCAGCATCTCAAAGAGCCGCGCAAAGCGGTATTGCGGATGATCTTCGGCAGGGGCGCGCGTCTCGGTGCCACCAAGACGCGCCCAGGCATCCGTGGTCATGTCGAAATCGAAGCCGGGCAGGATCACTGCCCCCTGAGGCAGCCGCGCCACCGCCGCCATCAGCAAGGCCGTTGCCCCCCGTGACCCCGTCGAACCGGCGACGATTACCGTATGCTCGGGCGGCGTCGTGGCCCAGCTTTTGGCCAGCTTCTCGATCGCCAGACGCTGGCGGGCTTCGGTATCCGGCGCGCCCTTGGCGATGTAGTCCTGCGCGATGGCAAGGAACCTCTGGCTGCGCTCCCAATGTTCCGACAGCCCGCTGACATCGAGACCGGCCAGCGCCTCGGGGCCGACGCCTTCGCCCTGCATCTCGTCCAGAAGGGCTGCAAGGCTGTCGGCCAGCGCATAGGCCGCCGAACGCGGGGCGAGGTCGGGCTGGCTGTCGAGCAGGCCGAGGAC
>JBBKVJ010000287.1:0-3298 GCA_037968375.1 Paracoccaceae bacterium
ATGCCTTTGACCACCATCAACGCTGACAAAACGACTGTTGCAATGAATCCGGCGACAAGGCCGGCTAAGATATTCTGCATTCTGGAATTCCTTTTCTAACTTTCGCGTCAGGAGAGAGCGCGCGGCATCAACGGAATATATGAAGGAGCGTACAACCAATGTCGTTTTTGGATGCTGATCTGCGTTAGCCTGCGGCGACTGGATCAACACGCGGGCATGCCGAACGGACACGCCGACCAACATGGATCAGCATTCAAATGCCCTTGCGAGAGTAGTCCTGAGGTATCGGCTGCGCCGCCAGACAGAAACAAGATGGCTGTACGTGGTCACGATGTGCCAGCCGCCGCATGGACCCGTATCATTCGGCGCGGGTTGAAAGGAAGTCCCGTGAACGTATCAGATGTGTTGCTCGACGTGCTGGTCGCCCATGGAGTGGAGCATATTTTTGGCATCCCCGGCGACGCGATCAATGATGTGACGGACGCGTTGCGCCGACAGGATCGGATACGCTTCATCGGTGTTCGCCACGAGGAGACCGGGGCGCTTGCGGCATCGGTTCAGGCCAAACTGACCGGGCGGCTTTCGGCCTGTATGGGCACTTCTGGTCCGGGCGGCATCCATCTACTGAACGGGCTTTACGATGCGCGGATGGACCACGCGCCGGTGATCGCGATCACCGGGCAGGTGGCGACGGGTGTTCTGGGCACCGAGGCGCATCAGGAGGTGCGGCTTGAACGGCTGTTCGCGGATGTCGCGGTTTACAGCCCGACCGTCACAACCGAAGCGCAAGTGCCGGACGTGTTCCTCGAAGCCTGCCATGCGGCGATCGCCCATCGCGGGGTCGCGCATGTGTCGATCCCGACGAATATGTCGGGGCGCAAGGTGTCGCTGAGCGCCGACCGCCCGATCAAGGCGGCGGTGGCGGGACGCATCTCTCCAGTCGCGGCGGATTGCGGTGCGGCGCTGGACCTGATCGACAAGGCCGAGCGTGTCGCCATCCTCGCGGGTATCGGCTGTCTGGGCGCGCGCGACGAATTGCTGGCCTTTGCTGAGGCCGTGCAAGCGCCGATCGTGCGCAGCTTAAAGGCCAAGGAAATCATCGACGACGATCACCCGCTCTGCGCGGGCGGCCTGGGCCTTCTTGGCGGCAAGCCAGCCGTCAAGGCGATGGACCGGTGCGATCTGCTGGTCCTCGTGGGGACGGACTTTCCATATCGCGAGTTCTATCCCACATCGGCCAAAGTGATCCAGATCGACATCGAACCGACGCGCATCGGACGGCGACACCCCGTCGATATCGGGTTGGTCGGACATGCCGGGCCGACGCTAGCGACACTGGGCAAGGGGGTTGAAGGCCGACGATCGGAGGCATTCGTGCAAGAAATTCAATCGCATATGGCCGACTGGCGCAAAGGGCGCGATAAGGACGAGGCGTCGAACGCCACGCCGATCAGCCCGCCGCGACTGGTGTCGGCGCTGTCGAAACTCGCCCCGGACAACGCCATATTCATCGCCGATACCGGGACTTCAACAGCTTGGGCGGCGCGGCATCTTCATGTGCGGCAGGGGCAGCGGTTTACCCTGTCGGGTGGGCTCGCGACAATGGCCATCGGCCTGCCCGGCGCGATCGGCGCGCAACTGGCCTATCCCGATCGCCGCGCTATCGCAATCGTCGGTGACGGGGCGTTTTCCATGCTGTCAGGCGATCTTGTTACGGCGGTCCGCTACAAGCTGCCCATCGTCGTCGTGGTGCTCAACAATGCCAAACTCGGCTTCATCACACTTGAACAGGAGGCCAAGGGCATGCCCGACTGGGGCACCGATATCCTCAACCCCGATTTCGTCGCGCTGGCAAAGGCCTGCGGAGCGGCAGGGTTCCGCGTGACAAAGCCGGACGGGCTCGAAGCCGTGCTGTCGGAGGCTCTGGCCGAGACCGGGCCAGCGGTGGTCGACGTTGTCGTGGATCCCGACGCGCTAATCCTGCCGCCGACGATCAACGCGTCCCAGGCCTATCATTTCGGCCTGGCCAAGCTGCGCGAACTTTTTGGACAATGACCCCACCCACAGGATACTGCACTTCAACGGGAAGAGGCCCCCCATGAATTTAAGCAAAAAACAAGCTGCGCTGTGCGAGGAAAACACGACCGACTTCTCCGATCTGCGCGCCGTGTTCTTCAATTGCACGCTCAAGCATCCCGACCAGGCTTCGCACACATCGCTGCTGATGGGGACATCGGCCGAAATCATGCGCAAGAGCGGTGTCACCGTGGAAGATATCCGAATGACCGCACACACCATCGCCTTCGGCGTGCAACCCGACATGCGCGAGCATGGCTGGGACCACGACGACTGGCCCGATCTGTGGCGCAAGGTCGAGGCGGCGGACATTCTCGTCATCGGCACGCCGATCTGGCTGGGCGAGCAATCCTCGGTCTGCCGGCTACTGATCGAACGTCTCTATGCCATGTCGGGGCTTCTGAACGACAAGGGGCAATCCATCTTCTATGGCAAGACCGGCGGCGTCGTGGTCACCGGCAATGAGGACGGGGTCAAGCATGTGGCGATGAACGTGCTCTATTCCCTGTCGCATCTGGGCTACGCGATTCCGCCGCAGGCCGATTGTGGCTGGATCGGCGAGGCGGGGCCTGGCCCGAGCTATGGTGACGACGGCGCAGGCTTCGACAACGAGTTCACGCAGCGCAACACCACGATCATGACCTGGAACTTGATGCACATGGCGCGGATGCTGAAGGACGCCGGCGGTCTTCCCAACCACGGCAATGACCGCAAGGCATGGTCGGCGGGATGCAGGTTCGATTTCGAGAACCCGGAGCACAGAAGCTGAGTTTGCGAATATGATCCTGGCAACGGAGTTCTTGAGAAACAGGACAACCGTTGGTTCCAGACACGGTGCCTATTCGTCAATCTGACGAAGAACGTAGTCCAGCTGCACGGGGCTGCGGTAGACCGGACTCGTTTTGAGCCAAAGGAAATAGCCTTTCATGCGATAGCACGTGAAACATACTTCTTAGTGCAATTGGGGCAAATCACCCCGCAGGCAGTCGTTCGCGGTTGATCGGCGTCGATTTCTCAGAGGGCTAGCAAGACAGTCTAAGTTGATCAAGGCGTTGGCCATAATGTGTGTGATTTGCGTGCAAGTCAGAACCAAAGTCCGCAATGAGCTGCATAGCAGTCCTATTTGCTGTCGCAGCGAATGCTCAGTTTGTCCGCAGACCGACGACCAAGCCGCCAAAATGCTGCAAGATGCACGAATGGCTGCTCTGACGGGCCGCACCGC
>JBBKVJ010000288.1:0-7164 GCA_037968375.1 Paracoccaceae bacterium
GCGTGCTGGCAGCCAGGCCGGTGCCAGTATCGGCAACGGCGGGCAGCGCGATCAGGGCCAGGGCCAGGGCCAGGGCCAGGTGGGGCAGGAAACCCCTCATGCCCGCAGCGCCGTCAGCATCGCGGGGATGTAATCGTCATCCTGCGCGACCACGAGAACCCGCGTGAAGCGGCGCATCGAGTTGACGACGCGGTCCAGTTCCTCGGGCGCTCTGGTCCGGCCCAGCGCCAGACCGGCGCACATGATTTTGCGCTCAAAGCATTCGCGCGCGATCACCTCTGCCGCGCCCTCGCTAGAGCCGTCGGTGGCCAGCAGGACCACCATATCGGCGCCCGCGATCTCATCCAGCAGGTTCGCCGCTCTGCCATCGGGGTGGCTCAGCGGCAGGTCAGCGGCCCGGGTATCGGGGCCGATCTTGCCGCCGGCCGACAGCGTCAGGAAATGCGCGTCGTTCCAGGGATCTTCGGTGACCGCATACATCGCCTCGGCAGCGGCGGCATCCAGCGCGAAGATGCGCGAGATGCGGGGGGCCGAGTTTGGATATTGCACCCGGAACTTCGCCTCGGCGGCGGTGGCGGCCCGGGCGCAACCGCCCAGAATCGTCGGATGATCGACCGGGCCGCGCCCCTTGCGTGTGGCATTGTCGGCCTCGAACATGTCCTCGCTGTCGTGCGGCATCTTCTTACACCGACGTCTGCTTGACGCCCGGGCGGGCGGTCAGGTCATCCTTCATCGCATCCTTGAAGGGCTGATCGGGCGGCAGCACACGCGCCGCCGAACGCACCAGATGATGCTCGGGCACCCGGCCCGGCGGCATCACGCCCTTGTCGCGCAGCGCCAGGCAGGCCTTTCGCAGCCGGTGCCGCGCCATGATGATGCCGTTGTCGGTGGACACCAGATTCTCTTTCGTCCGATCCACGATCGGCCCCATGCTTTCTTGCAAGCTGGCGTCCTGCATCGCGATACCCCAGATCCCGGAATAGCTGTCGCCGCGCTTTTGCGCCTCGCGGTCCATCAGATAGTCGTTGTCCTTGTTCTGCAGCGGCCGGAAGCTGCCCGGGACATATTGGTTGTGGACCCCGTAGCCATCCATCATCGCCTGCCGCTCATCCTTGGACAGGGCGCGGGTCGGGTGATAATCGAACGACCAGGCCCAGCAGTTTTCATCGTCGATGGGCACCCAGAAATGGCCATGCATCGGGTGATCGCCGCGCGGCGGCACCATCGTGAAGGACGGCATGATCCAGGGTGTCACGCGCCAGTAATAATGGCCTTCCTCGGCCATCCGGCGCGCGCCGATATGCAGCCCACCCTCGGATTCCACCACTTCGAACACCGGTTTCTTGTCGTTCTCGTTATACTGGTTGCCCTTCGCACCCCGGAACAGCGGATCGGTCTTCAGCCCGCCGGAATGCAGGAACGACACATGGCTGCTGTCGATGCCGCCCTCCATCGCCTGCAGCCAATTACTCTCCTGCCAGCGTTTCGAGGTGAAGGTCTGCTCGGGCGGTACGGTGGCAAATTCCCAGATCGGCGCGGGCGGGCGGCTGTCCTTGTCACCCATATGGGTCCACAGAACATCGCCGATCTTGATCAGCGGATAGCCCCTCAGCTTGATCTTCTTGGCAAAACCGGATTCCTCAGGCTCGGACGGCACTTCGATGCACTGGCCGGTATGGTCGTATTTCCAGCCGTGATAGGCACAGCGCAGCCCGCCCTCCTCATTCCGCCCGAACCACAAAGACACGCCGCGATGCGCGCAGAACTCGTCCATCAGACCGTAGCGGCCCTTGCTGTCACGGAACGCGATCAGCCGTTCGCCCAGCAGTTTCACCCGCACCGGCGGGCAGTCATCCTCGGCCAGCTCCGACGCCAGCAGAGCCGGTATCCAGTATTGCCGAAACATCTCGCCCATCGGCGTTTCGGTATCGGTTTCGGTCAGTAACTCGTTGATTTCCTTACGCAGCATGTCACGTCACCTCCCAGTGATGCCGAACCCGCTCAGGCCGCCCTCGCGGGCTTTGGCGGCAGGTCGGGTTTTTCTGCCTCGTAAGCGGCGCCCATCTGCGATTCCAATCCGTTCTTCGCCAGCGCATCGGCGAACATCGAGCGCACCTCGCGGCTTTCGTCGGCATAGTCGATCTGGTCGCCGCCGATGCGCTGCGAAATCCAAGCCTTCGGCACGCCCTGTTCGTTGCGGATCGCCACGCCCTCATACTTGAACGCCAGATAGCGCGCCGGTGTGGTGCCGGTGTTAAAATGCTGATGATACCACAGGTTCGGCGGCACGATCATCGTGCCGGGCTTCCAGTCATAGCGTTTCGGTTCCGCACCGTCGGGCCACATCAGCGAATAGCCGGTGCCGGATAGCAAGATCACATGCGCACCCGGCCCGTGCCGGTGGCATTTCTTGTAGGTGCCGATCGGGAACTGGCTGATGTGGCTGTTCATCGAGCATTTCGCCAACTGAAACCGGATATGGCCGCCCCCGGCGCCGCGTTCCTTGGCCTCGATCAGGGGCAGGTTGATCGCATCATGGACAAAGTTGGTTTCCATCATCAGGCCGGTCTGGCGGCCCTGATCGGCGAAATAATCCGGCTCGCCACTGAACCGGCCTGCAAAATCGTAGGAGGTGCCGAAGACGAACGCGGGGTCCTCGAAGACGTTCATCAGAGGCGGCAGGTTGGTGACCGCGACATAGCGCGCCGGCGTGTCGCCCGAACCGTTGAAATGCTGGTGATGGGCGTTCAGAGGGATGCCGAAGATCGACCCCGGCCCCCATTCAAAGCTGACCTTGTGGCCGCTGTCGTCCCAGACCACGGTCGAACCACGGCCCGACAGAATCAGCACGGTTTCCTCGACCAGCTGCCGGTGCGGCGCCAGTTTGCCGCCCGCAGCGATCTCCATCACGTAGCAATCATTGGTGGTGCGCGACGCGTCGTGGTTCAGATAGACCGCCTTGCCGTCGCGCCGCGCCCAGGGCTTCAGCGCGATCTCGTGCAGGCTTTCCACGTAGTTGCCGCTTTTGATCTCCAGCCCCTCGGACGCGATGAATCGCGTGTAGGGGGTTTCCTTTTCGGTCCGGAACTTTGCCGCAAGCTGATCGGATACGATGGCATGGGTGTTCATGGCGGTTCCTTCATCGAGGGCGTTTGCCGTTGTCGAAACGATAAAACCCGGCTAGGTTTGCGTCAATGGACCGGCGGTCCACATAGAGGAACAATGCCTTGGCCACAGACAAGAAACCGCCCGCCCCTGCGGTGCCCGCCCATACTGTCGATGACCACATGTTCGGCGACTTCTATGCGCATGACCATGATGGCGATGCCGACCACGACCATGACGATGTCGATCCGGGGCCCCTGGAGGACAATCCGATCTGGCAGCGCGACAACGTGGCGCTGACCTCGGTGGGGATCGACATCGGCTCGTCTGGCACGCAACTGATCTTTTCCACTATTCATCTGCAGCGCGTCGCGACCAGCCACGCCGCGCGCTATGTGATCGTCGATCGGCAGACGGCATTCGCGTCACCGGTGCGGTTCACGCCGTTCGCAGGCGAAACCGAAATCGACGCCGGGGCTTTGGGTGCGATTATCGACGACGCCTATGCCGAGGCCGGGATTCTGCCGCGCGACATCGACACCGGGGTGGTGATCCTGACCGGCGAGGCCTTGCGCCGCGAGAATGCTCAGGCCATCGCCGGGATCGTCGCCGAAAAGGGCGGCGATTTCCTGACCGCAACGGCGGGTCATCACATGGAGGCGATGCTGGCGGCCTATGGCTCGGGTGCGGCGAAGCTTAGCCACGACCGCAAGGCGCGTATCCTGAACGTCGATATTGGCGGCGGCACGACGAAATTTGCGCTGGTCGAGGCGGGCAAGGTGGTCTGGACGGCGGCGATTCACATCGGCGGTCGTTTGATTGCGACCGAAGATGGCAAGATCACGCGCGCCGAACCCGCAGGGCGGCATTTCGCGCGTGAGGCGGGCGTGCCGCTGACAGTAGGTGATGCGGTCAGTGCCGATGATCTGCGCGGCATAGCCCGTCACATGGCGGACCTTCTTGGCGCCGCGATCACCCAAAGGCCGCTGCACGATGCGGTGCGCGAGCTGTTCCTGACCGACATTCCCGAGGACTGGAGCGATATCGCGGGCATCGTGTTTTCGGGCGGCGTCGGCGCCTATGTCTCGGGGCAGGAAAGCCGAGACTTCGGCGATCTGGGCTATCCGTTGGGCGCGATCCTGCGCGAGCGGGCCATGGCGGCGAGTTTCGGTGCGCCGATGATCGAAGGCGGATCGGCGATCCGCGCCACCGCGCTGGGGGCGTCGGAATATTCAGTGCAGCTGTCGGGCCAGACCAGCACCGTCACCGCCCCGGGCCGCAGTCTGCCGCGCCGCAACATGCAGGTGCTGAAGCCCGGTATCGACCTGACGGACGGCCCCGATCCGGCCGCGATTTCCGCCGCGATCCTCGCGCATTACGAGGCGTTCGACCTTGACCCGGCGCAGCATGAGGCCGCCCTCGCCTTCGCGTTTCACGGCGCCCCCGAATACGCCCGCCTCCGCGCCCTTGCGGATGGTATCGTCGCCGCGCTCAAGGGTCGCATCGCGGCGGGGCACACGCTTTATGCAATGATCGACGGCGATATCGCGCAGACGCTGGGTGGCATCCTGCGCGACGAACTGGGTGTGACCAACGACCTTCTGATCCTCGACGGCATCAGCCTGGGAGACTTCGACTATATCGACCTTGGCAAGATCCGCCTGCCCTCATTCACCGTGCCAGTGACGGTGAAATCGCTGCTGTTCTCTGACGATCCGCGCGGCGCGCGCCAGCAAAAGCTGGAGTTCACGCCGGACAAGGAGGCCGACCACGGGCACCACCACCACCACGATCACCCGCACAACCACGATTAGAGCGGGATGCTCTTAGGTTGAAACAACTCGGCGCCCAAGCAAAGCCCCCAGCCCGGTGACAAGGGCGAAGCCCGCCGGGCAGCGGCTGACCGCCCCTATGGTCAGCCGCTACGGTGCCGTTGGTGCGACGAATGAGGTCAGGCGATGCTCGATCATAAAGCAGCGACCTCAATCGTCGCACGCGGCAGCCCGCGGTCATCCGCTTCCCTTGGTTGCGAGTTCAGAGCGGCGCTTGCTGATGCAACGGCGTCCCGCTTTCGGCTCAAAGATATCCCGCCGAGCGAAAGCTCAACTCTCTCTCTTTCCCCACGATCAGATGATCATGCAGCACCAGCCCCAAAGCTTCGGCGGCGTCGCGAATCTTGTAGGTCATCTGGATATCGCTATCCGACGGCGTCGGATCGCCCGAGGGGTGGTTGTGGACCAGAATGATCGCCGAGGCGTTCAACTCCAGCGCCCGCTTGACCACCTCGCGCGGATAGACCGGCACGTGATCGACAGTGCCCTTGGCCTGCGCCTCATCGGCCACCAGCACGTTCTTGCGGTCGAGGTACAGAACCCGGAACTGCTCGGTTTCGCGATGCGCCATCGAGGTGTGGCAATAGCTGACCAGCGCGTCCCAGCTGGACAGGACCGGCCGCCCAAGAACCCGCGACCGCGCCAGCCTGTGGGCGGCGGCCTCGACGATCTTCAACTCGCAGATTACCGCGTCGCCGACGCCTTTGACCTGCGCCAAACGCGCCGGTGGTGCCGAGACGACATTGTTGAAATCGCCGAACAGCTCAAGCAGTAACCGCGCCAATAGCTTCACATCCTGTTGCGGGATGGCGCGGAACAGGACCAGCTCGAGAAGCTCGTAATCCGGCATCGCGTCGGCACCGCCCGCCAGAAACCGTTCGCGCAGACGCTTGCGATGATCCTTGATATAGGATGGCAGCCGCCCCGACAGCGCCTCGGGTACAGCCTCATCTGCCTCGAAAAACGGCAGCGGAGCTTCGGAAAAGGCGGGGACCATGACCATGACGCGAGCTTTCGGCCGTCATGGTGAAAAAAGGGTTAATGGCGCTTCTTTCGGTCCCAAATATTCCCGCCGGAGGCAAGAATCTTTCAGGCCTTCAGGTTCTTCGCCGACGCCTTAATCGCGTCGTACTGGCCACTGGGTCGGAATCGCCAGAGGTATTCCGGCAGCACCGCCGCCATCGCCACCGGCGTGATGCCAAGCGCCTCGAACCCCTTGGCGCCACCCGACACCACGGTGTCGCGCCTCAGACTGGTCACCTGGTCACGGGTCAGAATGCCATTGTGGAACAGGCCCAGCGTCACCGCCTGCAAGATGTCCAGCACGCCCGCCATGATCCCGGCGATCCAGAACGGCATGTTCAGCACCAGACGGCGCCGGTGGATCACCTGCAACATCTGGTCCATCAGATCGCGGAAGGTGGCCACATCCGGCCCGCCAAGCTCGTAGATGCCGGGCTTCGCCTTGCCCAACACGCCTTTCACGGCAGCCTGAGCCACGTCATCGACATAGACCGGCTGAAACCGGGTGCCGCCACCGACCACCGGCAGAATCGGCCCCATCCGGGTCATCCCGGCGAAACGGTTGAAGAATTCATCCTCGGACCCGAAGATCACCGCAGGGCGCAGGATCATCGCCTTCGGGAAATGTTGCAGGACCGCCGCTTCGCCAGCGGCCTTCGATTGCGCGTAAAGACTGTCGCTTTCGGCATCAGCCCCGATCGCCGAGATCTGCACCAGCCGCAAAACCTTTTGTTCCGCCGCGATCCGGGCGATCCGGGCGGCGCCCTGATGCTGGATCGCCTCGAAACCGTTCTTGCCGCCCTTGTCGAAGGTGCCGACGCAGTTCACCACCGCATCGGCGCCGATCATCACCGCCCGCACCGAGGCATCGTCGCGGATGTTGCAAAACACCGGCTCGACCTGTCCGACCGACCCATAGGGCCGCACGAACAGCGCCTCGTTCGGGCGCCGAACCGCAACCCGCACCCGCCAGCCCGCGTTGGCCATGCGCCGCGCAATATAACGCCCGACGAATCCCGAGCCGCCGTAGATCGTGACCAGTTTCGACATGGCGTCAGCCCTTCCAAGGTCGTTACCTGCCCTGAATACCGGGCCGGGGCGGGCCGGACAAGGTGCTGTGCGAAACCTGGCCCGCACCCCGTTGACAGCGCGCCGGGGCCAGAGTAATCCCCGCACCTGCTCGCACCTGTGCCCAGGTGGCGGA
>JBBKVJ010000289.1:0-11913 GCA_037968375.1 Paracoccaceae bacterium
CCGCAGCAAATGCACAAAGCCTGATGAGAAAGGCACGCGCGCCGAGTTCCAAGCCCCGCTTTCTGCGCCAGCAACACGTTGTTTTTCCACAGAATCGGTGGAAAGCGGGCTTTCGCTGCAGGCGCGAGAACTCGGGCCGAACTCTCAGCACCGGACATCTGCTGACTAGGAAGAAAAGCAAATCCTGGCATCTGCCGTCGCTCAGCGCCCAACGCAGTCACTCCGCCTCTTTTGGGGACAATTTGCGAGGACGATTAAGCTCGCAGAATTTGCGCAGGGCTCATTCGGCTAGTTCCTGACCGGTTCCGCCGAAGTCGGATGGCATATCGGCGAATTTGGGTAGGCCGTCAGGGATGCTGAGAACCTTTTCCTGGTAGTGAACGTGCAGGCCCGGCTGAAACTGCAGATCGGGCAGCATTGCTGCATAGACATCCACAAGTCCCATGCCAGGGTGGTCTGTCATTAGGTGACCTCCGCACTTAGTGCAAAACTTCCGGTGGCTGTTTTCCGTCTTGTGATACTCGCCCACGAACTTGGCGCCCTTGGTAATCTCGACTGCAGTTGGCGCCCAAAGGGTAAAGCCGTTGACTGGCGCGGCTGACCAGTGGCGGCAGGAATCGCAATGGCAATAGCCCATCCCTTCGGGATTGCCGGAGACCGTAAATTCTATTGCACCGCAGAAACAGCTGGCTTTGTGTTCTGTGCTGGACATGTCGTTTCCTTTCGGGGTTCGTTCAGCCGGTGAAGGCGGCGGACCGCATCGCGGTGCGGTTGACGGATAAAGAGAAGACGTCGGGGCGGGCATAATGCCCGCTGGCATCAAATTTCCGTCTCGAGGCGCGGGCGGCGTCCACGTCGATATCGGCCTGCAACAGCCCCTTTTCCTTATGCATCGGGCCCGCGACACATCCGCCGAACGGTTTGTAGATCACGGCATCACCGGAGTTGATCCATTCACCCTTGTTGGGGAACAGCTCGTCGTAATACGGAGTATCGGTCGGGATGTCGCTGGCCTCCAGCGCCGTCGCGCAGCCGATCACCCAACAGCCTCCCTCGCGCGCGATGTGCTGCATCGTCGCCAGCCACATGTCGCCGCTGTCCCATGTCGGGGCGACGTAGATGTCGATATTCTGCGCGTAAAGCGCATAGCGCGCCAACGGCATGTAGTTTTCCCAACAGAGCAGCGCACCCACCCGCCCGACGGAGGTTTCTACGACATTGAGGCCCGAGCCATCGCCGAAGCCCCAAATCATGCGTTCGGGATTGGTGGGCATCAGTTTGCGGTGATTGTTGGCGATGGTTCCATCGGCATCGATGATGATGCAGCTATTGAATAGCGTGCTGCCGCTGACGGCGCCGTCAATCTCTTGATAACCCGCGACAATGACGACTCCATGTTCTTTTGCGACTTCCTGCAAGGGGGCGAAACCGTTGCGGCTGAGGTCCACCGCATTGGCTTGAAGCCGGGCGAACAATTCGTCGGTCTTGCCCATCCCGGCACCGGGCGCCAGGCGCCAGACAAATGTGGGGTAACCGGGAAACCAGGCCTCGGGAAATACCACCATCTGGCAGCCATCACGGGCCGATTGTTCCACCAATTCGACCGCGCGGTCCATGGTCTTTGCAAGGTTCAAATAGACCGGCGGCTGTTGGATGATCGAGACCTTCATGACGGTGTTCCTTTCGGGGATATCGAATTCAATTGCGGCCCGAGGCGACAACAAGCTCGCAGGGGCCGGAAAAACCGTCTGCAGTCTCGTATTTCGCCAGCGCCTCTGCGATTTCATCCCAGACAGCATCTTGCTCGGCCTTGCCAAGCCCGCTCAGCATCTGGTGCAGGGCACCGAATGATTCACGCTCGAAGCGTACGCAATCTGCAGTGGTTGGCAGCCTGACCGGCGCCGAGATCACTGTTTCCTGCACATCCGTGAACCCCGCCTTCGCGAGCGTCTCGGCCAACACGCCGGGACTACCCAGGCTGAATGGTCCGGGTTGACCGGCAAGGGGCGGCGGCAATTTCGCACGCTCTCTGATGATCGACACGGGCGTCGAGAAAAAGCCATTGTTCTGCGGTGTCGAATACACCACCGCAGCAAATCGGCCCCCCGGTTTCAGCGCGGCGCGGATATCGGCCAGTGCCTTCTGTTGATCGGGGAAATATATAAGCCCGACTCGCGAGATTGCGGCGTCAAAGCTGTCGGCCGGAACGTCCAGGTTCTCGCCGTCCGCGGCATGAGTATCCAGGTTGGCATAGCCTTCGATGCGCGCGTTCTCAGCTGCGTATTCCAGAATATTGACAGAGATGTCCGTCGCCAGCACATGGCCGGACGGCCCCACCCGCTCCGCTGCCACCAACGACTGATCACCCGCTCCGGCAGCCACATCCAGAACATGGCTTCCGGTGGTCACACCGGCCATGTCCAGCATCACTTCGGTCGCAGGCCCAAGCCAGGTCCGCAAGAGAGAGCCCCAGTCATTCCAGGCCTTCGCCGCCTCTTGCCACTGATCGCGGGTTGTCACCTTGTAAGCTCTGGCATCGAATTGTGCTTGAACGGTCATTTCTTTCCCTCCGGATGCGCGGTTTCTCTTTGCTTACCCCTGGGGATCACGGAACTTCGCCGATGCCCCCAGGCAACATACCGTCACGCTAGGTAAAAACCCGCTTCCGCGTCCCAACGGTTTTCCAACGGTTTTCCGTTTTCTTTGCTATGATGATCTATGTTCGATCTAAGTGGTTGCTTCGGTTGAATTAATGAAATCCCATGGAGCGGAGTGGAATGTCAGCGGCTGAGTTGGACACTTTCGATGCACAGGTCAGGCAATACCTCGTGCATGGCCATGTCATCACGCCCGCCACGAATGAAGTCAGCAACAGTGAGGTGGTGTCACGGATCGAGCCGAAATCCATGGAGGTTCTGGTCTATCTGCTAGACCGCGCGGGCACGGTGGTGAGCCGCGAAGACATTCAGGATCAGATTTGGGAGAATGTTTTTGTCGGGCAGGATTCCGTCACCAACGCGATCATCAAGATACGAAAGGCTTTTGGCGACGATGCCCGAAACCCCGCAGTGATCGAAACCATTCCAAAGCGCGGCTATCGCATGATCGCTGCTGTGGAAACGATAACGGACGCCGGACCGGACGAGACCTTGCCCGCCGCTTCAACTGCCTGGCGAGCACAGCGTTGGCGTATCGGCCTTGTGCTGGGATGTCTGATGGCCGCCACTCTTGGGGTATTCGCCTATTTGGGTTCGCGACCTGATCCAGCGGTGGCCCGACCGGTCGAAGCGGCAACGGCGGTGCGGACAGATGTTGTCCGAGTGGCCATACTCCCGTTCGTCAATATCAGCGGCAACCCTGATCAAGACTATCTGGCGAAGGGCGTAGAGGACGCGATTCTTGCGGGCCTTTCCGGGATCAATCAGATCGCGGTGATGCACGCGTCTGTCGACCAGCGCGTTCAATCGACCAAAGCGAACTATGTTCTTGAAGGCAGCGTCCTCCACAGCACGGACGCAATCCGCATCGAAACCCGACTGGTTAATGCTGAAACTGGACTCGTGGTGAACTCTCGCACCTATGATCGGCCGTTTTCCGACCTGATGACAATTCAACACCAAATTCGCGACACAGTCGTGGATGCTCTCGCGCTTGATATCGGCCGGGCGGCATTGTCGAACCAGGCACGTGGATATACCTCGTCGATCGAGGCATACGACCTGTTCCTCCGGGCGCAGCAGGCCTTGTTGCCGCGCGACAAAGTAGGGAACGCGAAGGCGCGCGGATTCTATCAGAACGCCATCGCAAGAGACCCGCAATTTGCGCGGGCTTATGCCGGCCTTGCGCTTAGTTATGCCGCAGACTACCGCAATGGTTGGGCCGAAAATGGGGCAGTCGCGCTGGCCGGCGCTTTGAACATGGCGACCACGGCGCTTGAAATCGAACCGAACCTGCCCGAGCAATACTGGGTCATCGGCTATGTCAAAACCCAGACTCGAGAGCTTGAATCTGCAGCGGCAGCGCTAGACAAGGCGTTGCTCATAGATCCTGGCTATGCCGATGCCTATGCCCTTAAAGGCGGAATCGAGACTTATGCCGGTCACCCCGAAAAATCGGTGCCGCTGCTGCGCGAGGCAATGCGACTTAATCCCAACGCGGGCTATCTTTATTATCTGTTGTTGGGCCGCGCCTATTACTTCCTTGGAAACTGCCAGCAGGCTGAAATCAATCTGACCGAGTCTCTGACCCGCAACCCGTCAAACGTTGAGACGCATCTCTATCACGCCGCCTGTCTCGTGCAGTTGGGGTCAACGGAAGACGCAGAATGGGAAGTCGAAGAAATCAAGAACATAAAAGGCGGCTTCTCGCTGGCAGACTTTTTCGCAACCTACCCAATGGTGTCGCAGCTGCAGCTCGAAACTCTCTCGAACGATCTTAGGCGCGTGGGAATGTATTGATGGGGCCTTCTGCGTGCTGAACGAATGGCCGCAATGACGGGCCGCACCGCAGCAGCATGAATTAGCGGTGAATGCCTGCAAAGGCCGACAGCGTCGATGTCAGCAGATCGGCGCGATGGTGGCAGGCTGCACCGCCGCATGGCCGCTTTGAGCCCATTGCGACCGATGCTGCGCTAGGTTCGAACAGGAACAATGCGCTGAAAGCGGTGATTTTTGTAGCAAGCGATTGCTGCGTCCCATCGCCAGGCTCCATTTCGCGGCAGCGTTACCGCCGGTGGTTTTCGACAAACGTACTGAAGCTTTCGGCCTGCACGCGACAAAACGCAAATTCCGGAACTGTGCATCCAGAGCCTACGGCAAAGACGGCAATCCCGGCTGCATGTGCGGATTGGGCGCCAGGCAATGAATCTTCAAAAACGCATGCCTCTGCCGCCGGAAGCCCCAATACTTCAAGTGTCGTGCTGAACGGCAAAGGCGCTGGCTTCCCCAGCGGCAGTTCGGCTGCCGAAACGACGGCCTCGATGCGGTGAGAAATACCCAGCATGGCAAGCGCGTTCGCGATATGTCGGCGCGGCGATGAAGAACAAATCGCGATGCGCTTGCCGTCGTCGTGAAGTCTGCACAGCAACTCACGTGCTCCAGGAACGGGCTTGCGCATCGAAGGTATCATGGCGTCAGCCAAGACTTCAATCTGGTCGCTGATTTCTCGGTGCATGGCCGGTGATAGCGGCTGACCGAAAAGTTCGTTGAAAAACCCCTTCAATCCGCGCCCGATGTGGGCGTCAAGCAATGTGCGGGACGGCACCAGCCCATAGCGCCTGGCCACATCCACTTTGGCCGCTTCCCAGACGTGTTCGGATTGAATTAGGGTTCCGTCCAGATCGAAGATCGCGGCGGAATAACGGGTGAAATCGATGCTTGGCTTTTCCCTTGCTGGCGTCATTCTCGACCTCTGGATCAACTTTTCTGCGGCCATCCGTGGTGTGGCGGCATATGCGGCAATGGCACTTATAGTTGGGTTTGTCGACTTGCGATGCCGCCACGCCGGGACTTGATGTTGCAAGCCTCATTCATTCCTTGACCAAATGACAAAATTTGATGCTACATGATCAAATCCAACCCGGGGGTGAGAAAAAACAATGACAATTTTAGTGCACGTAAGCCGTCGCCGTTTCTTGGCGACCACCGCAGCGACCTCGCTGCTGGCGGGCATACTGGGCGCCACGCGCGCCCTGGCTGCCGAGCCGATCAAGACGGCTGGCGTTTATACCGTACCGATTGAACAGCAATGGGTCAGCCGCATTCACAAGGCGGCGCTGGCGGCGCAGGATCGCGGCGACATCGCCTATGAGTTTTCCGAGAATGTCAGCAACACCGACTATGCCCGCGTGTTGCGCGAATATGCCGAGGCCGGCAACAAGCTGATCGTCGGCGAGGTTTTCGGTGCCGAACAAGAGGCGCGCGAGGTGGCGGCGGAGTATCCGGATGTGGCGTTCCTCATGGGATCAAGCTTCAAGGAAGACGCCGCTTTGCCGAATTTCGCGGTGTTTGACAACTACATTCAGGACGGATCCTACCTGTCCGGCATCATCGCCGGTGCGATGACCAAGTCGGGCAATATCGGCATGGTCGGCGGCTTTCCGATCCCAGAGGTGAACCGCCTGATGCATGCCTTCATGGCCGGTGCGTCCGAGATGAACCCGGACATCAAATTCCAGGTCAGCTTTATCGGCAGCTGGTTCGACCCGCCCAAGGCCAAGGAAACCGCATTCGCCATGATCGAGAACGGCGCCGACCTGCTTTATGCCGAACGCTTTGGCGTGTCGGATGCGGCCAAGGAAAAGGGCGTACTGGCCATCGGCAACGTGATCGACACGCAAGGCGACTATCCCGACACGGTCGTTGCCTCGGCGCTGTGGCATTTCGAGCCGACATTGGACAAGGCCATCGCCGCCGTGCAGGCGGGCAGCTTTTCCGCCGCCGACTATGGCCTCTATTCCTTCATGAAAGAGGGCGGCACGACGCTGGCGCCCCTGGGCACGTTCGAGGGCAAGGTGCCTGCGGCGGCGCTGGAACTGGTCGCCAGCCGCGAGGCGGAAATCAAATCGGGCGCTTTCACGGTGGTCATCAACGACGACGAACCAAAGTCGTCCTAGCCTGTCATGGCCAAGGCCGAAGTCCTGCGGCTGGACGCCATCACCAAACGCTTTGGGGAACTGACCGCGAACGATGCGGTCAGTTTCTGTTTGCATGAAGGAGAGGTCGTCGCTTTGCTGGGCGAGAACGGCGCGGGCAAGACGACGCTGATGAACATCCTGTTCGGCCAGTACACTGCCGACAGCGGCAGCGTCGAGGTGTTTGGTCAGACCCTGCCACCGGGCAATTCCCGTGCCGCGTTGGAGGCGGGTGTTGGCATGGTTCACCAGCATTTCACTCTGGCCGACAACATGAGCGTGCAGGAAAACATCACGCTGGGCGTGCGTCCGTTGTTCAGCCCCAGTCTGGGGCGGGCGGCGGCGCGGGCGCGGATCGTCGCGCTGTCTGAAAGATTTCATCTGGCGGTGTCGCCGGACGCGCGTGTCGGCAGTTTGAGCGTGGGCGAGCGGCAGCGGGTGGAAATCCTGAAGGCGCTGTACCGCGATGTGCGCATCCTGATCCTAGATGAACCGACCGCGGTGCTGACCCCGCAGGAAACCGACGATCTGTTCGCGACGTTACGACAGGCGATTGCCAACGGGCTGTCGGTGATCTTCATCTCGCACAAGCTGCACGAGGTCATGGCTATTGCCGACCGCGTCGTGGTGCTGCGGCATGGTCGGTTGGTTGGCGGGGTGGACACCGCTGATACCGACCCCAGAGCCCTGTCCGCGATGATGATGGGGGCGCAGGCCGCGCCGCCGGTCATTGCGCCGGGGACTGCGGGCGATGCGCTGTTCGAACTGCGCGATGTCAGCACGCCGAATGTCGGCAGTGCACCGGGGCTGAAATCGGTCAGTCTGGCGTTGCGCGCCGGTCAGATTGTCGGCCTTGCGGGCGTGTCCGGCAACGGCCAGGCGGCGCTGGCCGATCTGGTCGGCGGGATGCGGTCGCCCGCGACGGGGTATCTGGTACTGAACGGCGACCGGGTGGCGAAATGGACGCCGCGCCGCGCCGTGCAAGGCGGCATCGCCCGCATCCCCGAGGACCGGCACAAGACCGGCACGGTCGCGGATTTCGACCTGACCGAGAACGCGATACTGGAACGATACAAGGGCGCGCCGTTCAGCCGCAATGGCTGGCTGAACTGGCGCAAGTCGCGCGCCTTTACCGATGATATCATTGCCAAATACGACGTGCGCTGCCCCGGCGTCGATACCCGCATCCGGCTGCTGTCGGGCGGCAACATGCAAAAGCTTATCCTTGGCCGGGTGCTCGAGGCTGACCCTCAGGTCATCCTGGCCAACCAGCCGGTGCGCGGGCTGGACATCGGCGCGGTGAACTATGTACACAGCCAGCTGCTGGAGGCCCGCGACCGCGGCGCGGCGGTGCTGCTGATTTCCGAGGATCTGGACGAGATCATCGAACTGTCTGACGTGATCCATGTCATCGCGGGCGGCCGCCTGTCGCCCGCCTTTGGACGCGGCAAAAAGATCCCGGCAGAGCTTGGGATCTGGATGGCTGGGCAAGGATACGAGTCGCAGGTTGACCATGCGACTTGAGCCGGTCACCAATCCGACAATTGTGCGCCGGGTGCTGCCGCTGGTGCTGGCGCTGGGCACCACCGTCGTGATCGCCTCGCTTCTGGCAGCCGTCGCGGGGGCGAACCCGTTTTCGGTGCTGGGGCTGATCATCAAGGGGGCGTTTGGGTCAAAGTTCGCGCTGCTGGAAACCCTGAACCGCGCCACGCCGCTGATCTTTACCGGGCTGGCCGCCGCCGTCGCCTTTCGCGCCAAATTCTGGAACATCGGGGCCGAGGCACAGCTTTATGCCGGGGCGCTGATGACGGTGCTGCTAGGCACCGGGCTGTTGCCCTGGCCAAGCCTTGCGCTGTTGCCCGTGCTGGCGCTGGCCGCGATCCTTGCCGGGGCGGTGATCCTGCTGGTCCCCGCCCTGCTGAAAACCCGCTTTGGCGTGGACGAGGTGGTCACGACGCTGCTGTTCAATTTCATCTTCCTGCTGTTCATCTCGATGCTGCTGGAAGGGCCACTGAAGGACCCGATGGGCATGGGCTGGCCGAAATCGGCCCGCGTCATCCCTGAGGCGCGGCTGCCGCGCATGGTCGAGGGTTTGCGGCTGCACTGGGGGTTCGGGCTGGCAATCCTTTCGGCGGGGGCGGTCTGGGTGATCCAGACCCGCAGCACGCTGGGCTATGAAATGCGCGCGGTTGGCCTGAACCGCGAGGCGGCGGCGTTTGCGGGCATTCCGGTCAATACGGTGCTGGTCAAGACGGCGCTGCTGTCGGGCGGGTTGGCGGCGCTGGCCGGATTTTCCGAAGTGGCGGGGCTGAAAGGCAGCCTGACGCTCGATCTGAGCCCAGGGTTTGGCTACACGGGCATCATCGTCGCCATGCTGGCGCTGCTGAACCCGATCGGCGTCATCGTCGCCGCGCTGTTCGTGGCGGGCGTTTTCGTCGGTGCCGACAGCATGAGCCGCGCCGCCGATGTGCCGACGTACCTTGCCGATATCATGCTGGCGACCGCGCTGTTGCTGGTGGTTCTGGCGATCCTGCTGACCCGGTTCCGCGTGGTGAGGGATTAGCATGGACATCCTTGAAATCCTGTTCACCGCCAGCTTCTGGGCCGCCGCAATCCGCATTGCCACCCCGCTGATCTTTGCCACGCTGGGAGAGTTGATCTGCGAACGCGCCGGGGTGCTGAACCTGGGGATCGAGGGGATCATGGTCGCCGGAGCCTTCGCCGGCTGGATGGCGGTTTATTCCGGCACCGGGCTGTGGGCCGGGGTTTGTGTGGCGATGCTGGTGGGGATGCTGTTCGGCCTGGTGCACAGCATCCTGACAGTTCCGTTCGGGCTGTCGCAACACGTCGTTGGTCTGGGAGTCACTTTGCTGGCGACCTCATCCACCTATTACGCTTATCGCATGGCCCTGCCCGAAGTGACCAGCCCGCCCAAGATTATCGCCTTTCAGCCTTATGAAATCCCGACCCTGTCCGACATCCCGCTGCTGGGACCGGCGCTATTTTCACAGACGCCGTTCACCTATCTGGCTTTCGTGTCCGTCGCGGTGGTGGCCGTGGTGCTGTACCGCACGCCGCTGGGATTGGCAGTGCGCGCCGCGGGCGAAAGCCCCGCCGCAGTCGCGGCACAGGGCCTGTCCGTCACTGCGATCCGCATGGGCGCCGTCATCGTCGGCAGCGGGTTCATGGCGATGGGCGGGGCGTTCCTGACCATGTCCGCCTTTGACAGCTTCTTCTTCGAGATGGTCAACGGACGCGGCTGGATCTGCATCGCGCTGGTGGTTTTCGGGTCGTGGCGGCCCGGCAAGGCACTGTTGGGGGCGATCCTGTTCGCCGCCTTTGACGCACTGCAAATCCGGGTGCAACAGACCAGCTTTGGCGCGGTATTTCCCTATCAGGTGTTCCTGATGATGCCCTATGTCCTGTCGATTCTGGCGCTGGTGGCGATGTCGCGCCGCGCCCAGGTGCCCGCCGCCCTGATGGTGCCGTTCAACAAAGGAGAGCGCTGATGTTTGACCTGATCGTCAAGGGCGGCACGCTGACGGATGGGCGCGAGGCGGATGTCGGCATCAAGGGCGGCAAGATCACCGCGATTGACTCGCTGGGGGATGCGCAGACGGGGCAGGTCATTGACGCCACCGGCGATCTGGTCAGCCCGCCCTTCGTCGATCCGCATTTCCACATGGACGCCACGCTGTCCTACGGCCTGCCGCGCATCAACGCCTCGGGGACCTTGCTGGAAGGCATCGGCCTGTGGGGAGAGCTGAAGCAGGTGATGACCCAGGGCGACGTGGTTTCCCGCGCCCTGCAGTATTGCGATTGGGCGGCAAGCATGGGGCTGCTGGCGATCCGCAGTCATGTCGATACCTGCGATGACCGGCTGCTGGGAGTCGAGGCGCTGTTGCAGGTGAAGGAACAGGTCAGGGATTACATCGACCTGCAACTGGTCGCCTTCCCGCAGGACGGTTTCTACCGCGACCCCACCGCGCGGGCGAACACGATCCGGGCCCTGGATCTGGGCGTCGACGTGGTCGGCGGCATCCCACATTTTGAACGCACGATGGCCGATGGCGCGGCCTCGGTGACAGAACTGTGCGAGATCGCGGCAGAACGGGGCCTGCACGTCGATATGCACTGCGATGAAACCGACGACCCCCTGTCGCGCCACATCGAAACTTTGGCCTATGAAACCCAGCGCCTGGGGTTGCAGGGTCGGGTCGCCGGATCGCACCTGACCTCGATGCACTCGATGGACAACTACTATGTCTCCAAACTGCTGCCGCTGATCGCCGAGGCGGAAATCAACGCCATCCCGAACCCGCTGATCAACATCGTGCTGCAGGGGCGGCACGACAGCTATCCGAAACGGCGCGGTCTGACGCGGGTCAAGGAGATGCTAGCGATGGGGATCAATGTCGGTTGGGGACAGGATTGCGTGCTGGACCCGTGGTATTCGCTGGGCACCGCCGACATGCTGGACGTTGCCTTCATGGGGCTGCATGTGGCGCAGATGACCAGCCCGCAAGACATGCGGACCTGTTTCGACATGGTCACTGTGAACAACGCCAGCACGATGGGACTGGCGGATTACGGGCTGCATGTCGGGGCAAAGGCGTCGCTTGTCATACTCGACGCAAAGGACCCGGTCGAGGCGCTGCGACTGCGGGCCAACCGGCTGTGCGTCGTGGCCAATGGGCGAGTGATCAGCACGACCCCGCGCGCGGACGCTGCTCTGCGGCTTGAAGGGCGCCCAGCTTTGGTCCGCAGAAGGCACTCCGTTAGTGATGATTAAATCCAGTCAGAGCCTCGGCGTAAAATTCAATTCACACTGAGTACCTTCGGATTGTTTCTGGCAGATTTCTGGAACTGGTCTATCATTTCGATGACGACAGATAGCGCCAGCACCGGACATTTGAACGGATGCAGCGAAAGCCCGCAAAGTCCGCAGTTCATCCAACCGAGCAATGCTCATGCTGCACCATTGACGAATGTCCTGAATGGCGGGCCGCATCGCAGAATCGCACTAGGTCGATGAAAGGCGGCTTTGGGCCGGGAGCGGCCTTAGGCTCCTTGGGGGCGGCTCTGTCGACGGATGCGAACTTCACCCACCGCACACGTTAGCTCTTGGGAAGGACACAACCGGCATCGCTAACTTGGGAGGAGCGCGCGAAGAAAGGGGTACCGAAAGGGGGACCATAAAAGAGCGATACAAAAAAATTTTTTTTCGGCAAAAAGTTACGTGATTTATTGGTGCCCGGGGGCGGAATTGAACCACCGACACG
>JBBKVJ010000290.1:0-4516 GCA_037968375.1 Paracoccaceae bacterium
GCGCTGTACATCGCGGCGGGCGAGGAGAAGATCAAGGAACTCGACGCCACGGTGATCCCCGCCAAGGAGCGCGAGGTCGAGGCAGCACCCGAGGACCGTCAGGTCATCAAGGCGCAGGAACTGCGCGATATCCGCGCCGCGCGTGACGATCTGGAACGCCGGGTGCACGATTTGAAACTGACCCGCCAGGTCACCATGCAGTCGCTGCCTTCGATCCGGCTGGTGCAGGAAAACGACAAAAGCCTGGTCACCAAGATCAACTCGACCCTCGTCAACACCGTCCCGCTGTGGGAGACCCAACTGGCGCAGGCGGTGACGATCCAACGCTCGGCCGAGGCGGCGGGTGCGGTCAAGGAGGCGACCGACCTGACCAACGAGCTGTTGACCGCGAATGCCAAGAACCTGCGCGAGGCCAACAAGGTGGTGCGCCAGGAGATGGAGCGCGGCGTCTTCGATATCGAAGCGGTGAAGACCGCCAATGCCGAACTGATCGCGACGATCCAGGAAAGCCTGCAGATCGCCGACGAGGGCAAGCGCAAGCGCGCCACCGCCGAAGAGGATCTGAAGAAGATGGAGGGCGATCTGCGCGATACGCTGAGCCAGGCCAAGGTGCGCAAAGACAAGGTCGGCTCGAACGCCGGCACTTCGGTTCCGGGCGTCTGATCCGGTGATGTGGGGGCGCGGGTTCACGGCGGTGGTTCTGACAGCGGGGCTGGCGCTTGCCGCTTGCACCAATGTGCCCACTGACGCCCCCGCGCGCCCGCTACCCGTGCGCCCGGTGACACCGACACCGCAGCCGCCCTCGGCGGAAAGCGTGGCGATCCGGATCTATTACAACCGGGTCGAGCGGACGCTGCGCGCGCAGGGCCTGTTGCGGACCGACGGCGGCGGGACGGACGCGCCGTTCACCGCGCGCGATCTGGCGAACAATTTCATGGCCATCGCACTTTATGACGAGCTGGTCGATCAGGGCGGCACCTATGTCGCACGCGCCAGCGCCAGCGAGCTGCGCCGCTGGGCCGGTCCGATCCGCCTGCGCACGGTCTTTGGCGCCAGCGTGCCCGACGCACAGCGCACCCGCGACCAGGCCGAGGTCACCCGCTACGTCGCCCGCCTGTCACGCCTGACCGGCACGCCGATCCGCATCGTCGACAACGCCAGTGCCAATATGGATGTGCTGTTCCTGAACGAGGACGAGCGCCGCGCCGGTGAAGACCTGATCCGCGCCCGCGTGCCCGACATCAGCAATGCCGCCGTGCGCATCATCCGCGACATGCCGCGTGATGCCTATTGCATGGTCTTCGCGTTTTCCGACGGTCGCTCGCCGGTCTATACCCGCGCGCTTGCGGTGATCCGCGCCGAACACCCCGACCTTCTGCGCCAGTCCTGCATCCACGAGGAACTGGCGCAGGCGATGGGTCTGGCCAACGACAGCCCCTCAGCGCGGCCCTCGATCTTCAACGACGACGAAGAATTCGGGCTGCTGACGCGGCATGATGAGTTGCTGCTGCGCATGCTCTACGACCCGCGCCTGAGGCCGGGCATGACCGCTGCGACGGCGCGGCCCGTGGTGGATATGATCGCGCGCGAGCTGGTCGGCGGCGAAAGCTGAGATAACCAAGGAGAATTTCGCATGGGCATACTCGATTTCCTTACCGGCCAATTCATCGACGTCATCCACTGGACCGACGACAGCCGCGACACGCTGGTCTGGCGTTTCGAGCGTGAGGGGCACGAGATCAAATACGGTGCCAAGCTGACAGTGCGCGAAGGCCAGGCGGCGGTGTTCGTGCATGAGGGCCAGCTGGCGGACGTGTTCACCCCCGGCCTCTACATGCTGGAAACCAACAACCTGCCGATCCTGACCTCGCTGCAGCACTGGGATCACGGTTTCAAATCGCCGTTCAAGTCCGAGATCTATTTCGTCAACACCACCCGGTTCCAGAACCTCAAATGGGGCACAAAGAACCCGATCATCTGCCGCGATCCCGAGTTCGGCCCGGTCCGCCTGCGCGCCTTCGGCACCTACTCGATCCGGGTGACGGATCCGGCGAAGTTCATGCAAGAAATCGTTGGCACCGATGGTGAATTCACGATGGACGAGATCAGCTTTCAGATCCGCAACATCATGGTGCAGGAGGTGTCGCGCGTGCTGGCCTCTTCCGGCATCCCGGTCCTCGACATGGCGGCGAACACCGCCGATCTGGGCAAGCTGGTTACCAAAGCGATTGAGCCAACGGTCTCGGCCTACGGGCTGGCGATCCCCGAGTTCTACATCGAGAATATCTCGCTGCCCGAAGAGGTCGAAAAGGTGCTCGACAAGCGCACCTCGATGGGGATCGTCGGAGATCTGGGCCGCTACACGCAGTTTTCCGCCGCCGAGGCGATGACCAAGGCCGCCGAGAACCCCGGCGGTGCGATGGGGTCGGGCATGGGCATGGGCATGGGTGTAGTTCTGGGCCAACAAGGCCCCTGGGGTGCAGCACCTGCCCCGGCGCAAGCCGCACCACCGCCCCCGCCGCCGGTCGAACATGTCTGGCACATCGCCGAGAGCGGCCAGACCAAGGGGCCGTTTTCCACCGCCTCGCTGGGCCGGATGGTCGCCGACAGCAGCCTGACCCGCGACAGCATGGTCTGGACCGCCGGTCAGGACGGCTGGAAGCGGGCCGAGGATGTGGCCGATCTGGCGCGGCTTTTCACCGTGATGCCGCCGCCGCCGCCGGGCGCCTGACCCGATGGGCGATGCGGACGGCCGGACGCGCACAGCGCCCGCGCAGGAACACCGCTATCCTTGCGAGCGCTGCGGCGCGGACCTGCGCTATCAGCCGGGATCGCCCGATCTTGTCTGCGACTTTTGCGGCCACCGTCAGACGGTCGAACCCAGCGGCCGTGACCGTCTGGAACAGATGGACGAGATCGACCTTGGCCCGGCGCTGGCCGATCACCTGCCGCCCGCGCTGATCGAGGAAAGCCGCGTTACGCAATGCCCGAACTGTGGCGCGCGGTTCGAGTTTGACCCCGCTGTTCATGCCGGCGAATGCCCGTTCTGTGCCACGCCGGTCGTGGCCGACACCGGGATCGACCGGCATATCAAGCCGCAGGCTCTGCTGCCATTCAAGCTGACCGAAGATACCGCGCGCGAGGCGCTGTCACGCTGGCTGGGCGGCCTCTGGTTCGCGCCGAACGGGGTTAAGGATTACGCCCGCAAGGGCCGCCGGATGCAGGGCATTTACACGCCGTTTTGGACCTTCGACGCCGATACACGCAGCAGCTACACCGGCCAGCGCGGCGATCATTATTACGAAAGCCGCACCGTGTCGGATGGCAAGGGCGGCACCCGCACGCAGCGGGTGCAAAAGACCCGCTGGCGTCCCGCCTCGGGCCGGGTGTCTCGGCATTTCGACGATGTCGTGGTGCTGGCCTCGACCGCGCTGCCGCGCGGCTATGTCGACAGCCTGCAGCCCTGGGACCTGACAGCGCTTGAACCCTACCGCCCCGATTACCTGGCCGGGTTCCGCGCCGAAGCCTATACCGTGGTCCTGAAAGACGGCCATGTCATTGCGCGCGGCGTGATGGAAGGCGTGATCGCGCAGGACATCCGCCGCGATATCGGCGGCGACGTGCAGCGGATCAGTTCGGTCAATACCGGCTGGTCCGAAGAGACGTTCAAGCACATCCTGCTGCCGCTCTGGCTTGCCGCCTACAAATTCCGTGGCAAAAGCTTCCGTTTGATCGTCAATGGCCAGACCGGCGAAGTGCAGGGCGAGCGGCCGTGGTCGTGGGTCAAAATCACGCTGGCGATCATCGCTGCGGCCATCGTGGCAGGGGTCGCCTATTACGTCTACGAAATGCAGGGCGGCGGCGTATTTTGATCCCGAACGCCTGCGCCGTTGCCCCCTGACGCTGGCCCGGTTATGAAATGCGGGACTTTTGCGAGGTGCTGCCGATGATCCTGTGCGCGGGCGAAGCCCTGATCGACATGCTGCCGCGCCAGACGGCGGCGAGCGAGGCGGCGTTCGCGCCCTACCCCGGCGGTGCGGTCTTCAACACCGCCATCGCGCTTGGTCGGCTTGGCGCGGACACCGGTTTCTTCACCGGCCTGTCGCGCGACCTCTTTGGCACGATGCTGGATGACGCGCTGACCGCCTCGAAGGTCACCAGCCTCGCACACCGCTCGGACCGGCCCACAACGCTGGCCTTTGTCACCCTGACCGATGGCCAGGCGCGCTATGCGTTCTATGACGAAAACACCGCCGGACGAATGCTGACACCCGCCGATCTGCCCACCCTGCCCGCCAATGTCGATGCGTTGTTCTTCGGCGGCATAAGCTTGGTGGTCGAACCCTGCGGCGCCGCCTACGAGGCGTTGATGACGCGCGAGTCCAAGACCCGCGTCACCATGATCGACCCCAACATCCGCGCCGGTTTCATCACCGACGAGGCCGCCTACAGAGCCAGGATCGACCGGATGCTGGCGCTGGACTAAATCGTTAAACTGTCCTACGATGACCTGCTT
>JBBKVJ010000291.1:0-8881 GCA_037968375.1 Paracoccaceae bacterium
AGGCGCGCAAGGCCGGTGCCGCGTTTGGCCGTGCGCGGGCCGATCTGCCGCTTCTGGTGCTCGCGGGCGCGTTGCCACGGGCCGCCGATCTGGCCTTCGGGCTGGCGCTGCGCGGTTATGCGTTTTCCGAGTATCGCTCGAAGAAAGACCCCGGGCCGCTTGGCGCCACCACGATGATGGTCGCCAAGCCCGATGAGGTGATGGCCGAGTTCGCCCCGATGCAGGCAGTGACCGAGGGCGTCTTTTTCACCCGCGATCTTGTCAGCGAACCGGCCAACGTGCTGACCACCGAGGAATTTGCGGATCGCCTTGTCGCGATGAAGGACATCGGGCTTGAGGTCGAGGTGCTGGATGAACCGGCGCTGAAAAAGCTGGGCATGGGCGCGCTTCTGGGCGTCGGCCAAGGCTCGGAAAGCCCGTCCAAGGTCGTCGTGATGCAGTGGAACGGCGGCAAGAAGGGCGACAGCCCTTTCGCGCTGGTCGGCAAGGGCGTGGTGTTCGACACCGGCGGCATCTCGATCAAGCCCGCTGCCGGGATGGAATCGATGACGATGGACATGGGCGGTGCGGGCGTCGTGTCGGGCGTGATGCGCGCTCTGGCTTTGCGAAAGGCCAAGGCCAATGTCGTGGGCCTGGTCGGTCTGGTCGAGAACATGCCCGACGGCAAGGCACAGCGCCCCGGCGATATCGTGACCTCGATGAAGGGCGACACGATCGAGATCATCAATACCGATGCCGAGGGCCGTCTGGTTCTGGCCGATGTGCTTTGGTACGCGCAGGAGCGGTTCAAACCGACGGGCATGATCAACCTCGCCACCCTGACCGGCGCCATCATCATCGCTTTGGGTCATGAAAATGCGGGCGTCTTCGCCAATGACGACAAGCTGGCGAATGCATTCCTGAAGGCGGCAAAGAACGAAGGCGAGGGCGCCTGGCGGATGCCGATGGGGGCGGCTTACGACAAACAGATCAAATCGCATCTGGCGGATATGAAGAACACCGGCGGCAGGGCCGCAGGCTCGATCACCGCCGCGCAGTTCCTGGCCCGCTTCGTCAAGGACGACATGCCCTGGATCCATCTCGACATTGCGGGCGTGACGCTGGGCGACAAGGAAACCGCCTATGCGCCAAAGGGCGCCACCGGCTGGGGTGTGCGGGCGCTGGATCGGCTGATCCGCGACCTGCAGGAGGGCTGATGGGGGCGGTCTATTTCTACCACCTGACCGAACGCCCCCTGGAGGCGACGCTGCCGGTGCTGATCGAGCGTGCGCTGGGGCAGGGTTGGCGGGTGGCGGTGCGTGGGACTGAGGCCAAGCGGTTGGACTGGCTCGATCAAAAGCTCTGGCAGGGTGGCGATGATGGGTTCCTGCCGCATGGTTTGGCGGGCGGCCCGCATGATGCGCTGCAGCCGGTGCTGCTGACCACGGCGCGCGAGACGCCCAACGATGCCGCCTGTCTGATGGCGGTGGACGGTGCCGAGGTGAAACCCGAGGATGCCGCTGCGATGCAGCGGGTCTGCATCCTTTTCGACGGCGGCGATGACGGCGCGGTCAATCACGCGCGCACCCAGTGGAAGGCGCTGACCGAGGCCGGAGTGGCCGCGCAATACTGGAGCGAAGAGGCTGGTCGCTGGCAGAAAAAGGCCGAAAGTCCGGCCGTCAGCGGGTAAGGATCAGCCTGTTCTGCGCGATCTCGATCCGCTCGAACCGGTTGAGATAGCTCATCCCCAGAAGCGAATGAAACAACTCGCCGCCATTGACCGAGGCCCGCACATTGCGGTCGGTGATGGCACCCAGTTGCACCTGATCCAGCCTGACCGGCGCGATCTTGACCTCGCCGTTGGCTGTGGTCGCGGTGGCGAAGAAATCAAGGCTGTCCATCCCAAGCCCGGCGCGCGCCGCATCCTCGCGCGTCAGCACGATCTCGCTGGCACCGGTATCGACGATAAAGCTGATCGGCGTGCCGTTGACCTCAAGCGTCAGGTAATACGACCCGTCACGGGCGCGCGGCACCTCGATGCGGCCTTCTTCGCCATAGACCATCTGCTGTGCGCCACCGTCGGCGCGGATGTCGGACCAGATGCCATAGCCCGCCACCAGCCCGACGAACAGAACCAGCCAGACCGCGCCCTGACGCAAGGCGGTGCCAAGCGCTGTGCGGTACATCGCAAGAAAACCGATGCCGATCGCCAGCCCGAGGAAGATCAGGTAGATCAGTTGGCCGCTGCTGTCGCTGTCCATCATCCGCCCCCTTCGCCCCTAATCTAGGTGATCCGGCGCGCGATGGAAGGGGCCTCAGACGGGACTGAGGCCGTAGCCCGCCAACCCGTCCAGCACGATCTGCACCGCCAGAGCGGCCAGAAGGATGCCAAAGAGCCGGGTCAGCACGTTGATGCCGTTACTGCCCAGAAGACGGTCAAGCTGCGCGCCCGCCAAAAACAGCACCAGCGTCATCGCCACCACCGACAGCATCACCACATGCACCGCCAGAACCCAGGGCCAGTCCGACCCCGGCTGCGTCGCCAGCAAAACCATCGTGGCCATTGCCCCCGGCCCGGCAATCAGCGGCACCGCGATCGGAAAGACCGATGGGTCATGCGCCTTGCTGGCGGAATTCTGGCGCCGCTCGGTGCGTTTCTCGAACAGCATTTCGACCGCGATCAGGAACAACAGGATACCGCCCGAAATCCGGAACGCATCCAGCGAGATGCCGGCCAGCCGCAGCAGCGTCTCGCCAAACAGCCCGAAGACGGTCAGTACCGAGGCCGCGACGATGCAGGCGCGGATGCCCGCTGCGCGGCGTTCGGTGACCGTCATCTCGCGCGTCAGCGCCACGAACAGGGGCGCCACCGCGATCGGGTCCATGATCACGAACATGGTCAGAAAGGCCGACGCCAGTGCGGTATAATCCATCCCTTAAACCATTGCCCCTTCAAGCTTTTCCTGTGCTTTCACCCACAAGGCCTCGGCCCGCTCGATGGCGTCGCGCACCTCGGCGTATTTCTTCTGCCAGACCTCGGTTTCGGCGATCCGTTCAGGCTCGTACAGCTTTGGATCGGCCAGCTTCTTGGCCAGCTTGTCACTCATCCCGGCCAGCTTTTCCAGCCGTTCCTCGCAGCGTTTGACCTCCGAGCGCAGCGTCGTCACTGCCTCTTTCGAAGGCCGGGCACGGGCGGGTTTCGGTTTTTCCGGCGGTGCATCGGGGGTCAGCAACATCCGGCGGTAGGCCTCAAGATCGTCTTCGTAGGGCACCACCGACCCGCCCTTGACCAGCCACAAACGGTCGGCGACCAGCCCAAGAAGGTGCATGTCATGGCTGACCAGGATCACCGCACCGGTGTAGTCGGTCAACGCCTCAACCAAGGCCTCGCGGCTTTCCATGTCCAGGTGGTTGGTCGGCTCGTCGAGGATCAACAGATGCGGCGCGTCGATGGTGGCCAGCAGCAGCGACAGTCGCGCCTTCTGCCCGCCCGACAGACGCCCAACGATGGTATCGGCCTGATCGGCCATCATGCCGAACCCAGCCAGCCTTGCGCGCAGCTTGGGTGGCGTCTCGCCAGGGCGCAGCCGCATGACGTGCTGCAACGGCGTCTCGTCGATGTGCAACTCGTCGACCTGATGCTGCGCAAAATATCCGATGCGCAGCTTCGGCGCGCGGGTAATGCGCCCCTCCATTGGGTGAAGTTTCTCGGCCAACAGTTTGGAAAGTGTCGATTTTCCCTCTCCGTTGCGACCCAGAAGGGCGATCCGGTCATCCTGGTCGATCCGCAGGTTCAACCGCTTCAATACCGCCCGCTCGCCATAGCCCACTGCAGTCCCGTCCATCGCGATGATCGGCGGCGACAGTTCTTCCGGGGTCGGAAAGCTGAACTTGCGCGAGGCTGCCTCTTGCGGCGTGTTGATCGGCGTCATCTTGGCGATCATCTTCAACCGCGACTGCGCCTGCACGGCCTTCGAGGCCTTGTAGCGAAACCGGTCGACGAAGCTTTGCAGATGCGCCCGCCGCGCTTCTTGCTTGCGCGACTCGGACGCTGCAAGCGCCAGTTTCGCTGCACGGTTCTGGGCGAACGTGTCATAGCTGCCCTGCCACAGCGTCAGTTTGCGATCCTCCAGATGCAGGATCGAGGTGACCGCCCGGTTCAACAGCGCCCGGTCGTGGCTGATGATGATCACCGTGTGCGGATATTTCGCCAGATAGGCTTCCAGCCAAAGCGCGCCTTCAAGGTCAAGGTAGTTGGTCGGCTCGTCCAGCAGCAACAGATCGGGCTGTGCGAACAGAACGCCGGCCAGAGCCACCCGCATCCGCCAGCCGCCGGAAAAGTCCGAACAGGGCCGCGATTGCGCTTCAAGATCGAATCCCAAGCCCTTGAGAATGCTTGACGCCCGCGCCTCGGCAGACCAGGCGTCGATATCGGCCAGCCGGGTCTGGATATGGGCGATCCGGTGGGCATCGTGCGCCGTTTCCGCCTCGGCCAGCAGCGACGCGCGCTCGGTATCCGCCTCCAGCACCGTGTCGATCAGTGAGGTCGAGGAGGACGGCACCTCCTGCGCCACACCGCCGACGCGCGATCGCGAGGGGCGTTCGATCTCGCCGCCATCCAGTGTCAACTCGCCCCGGATCAGCCGGAACAGCGTCGTCTTGCCGGTGCCGTTGCGGCCGACAAAGCCGACCTTGTGGCCGGTCGGAATCGCGGCGCCCGCGCCCTCGAACAACGGGCGGCCCTCGACGGCATAGGTGATGTCGGTGATACGCAGCATGGCGCGTCACCTGCACCATGCACGCGGCGCCGTCAACGCCAGCTGTGCGCCAGCCCTGCGCCAGCCGGGCCGGTCCGCTTGCGCGGGGTTTCCATGACGTCAGCGCCATGCTAGGCGGGCGCCGCAATTCCCGGCGGGGCAGGCGCCCCGTCCGCAGAACCGGAGATACCCACATGGCGATCCAACGCACCTTTTCGATCATCAAACCCGACGCGACCAAGCGCAACCTGACCGGCAAGATCAACGCCAAGTTCGAAGCGGCGGGTCTGCGCATCGTCGCGCAGAAACGCATCCAGATGACGTTGGCCCAGGCGCAGGCGTTCTACGGCGTGCACAAAGACCGGCCGTTCTTTGGCGAGCTGACCGAATTCATGGTCTCGGAACCGGTCGTCGTACAGGTGCTGGAAGGCGAGAATGCTGTCGCCAAGAATCGCGAAGTGATGGGGGCGACCAACCCCAAGGACGCGGAGGCGGGCACGATCCGCAAGGATTTTGCGCTGTCGGTCGGTGAGAACTCGGTGCACGGGTCGGATGCGCCGGAAACCGCCGCCGAAGAGATCGCGTTCTTCTTTTCCGGCCTCGAACTGGTCGGCTGAGCCACGTAACCGGAATCCGGCGACCCCCAACCGGGCGCCGGATTGCCGGTTGACCGCATCCGCGCCTGAGGCGAGGATCGCGACACGCGTTTCCGCGCCCGCCATCCCGGAGGATCGAATGCAGAAGATTGCCCTTGCCCTGTCGCTTGGCGCCACGATTGCGCTATCCGGCTGCGGCGTCCTGCAGGCCGTCAATCCGATGAACCTGTTGCAGCGCGGTGATCCCGAACAGTTCGCCCAGCATCTGATCGGTCCGCCGGTGGATATCATTTCTGCCGAGACGATGGCCGCCGATCCGAACTGGGTGCAGGTCGCACCAACAAGCGGTGTCGGTGCGGGCAGTCTGGTGGCGCAGCGGCAAGCGAGCGGGCAATGCGCCTATGCGCAGGCCGATGGCCTGTTCCGGGTCACGCGCTGCCCTTGAAGGGTCCGCCCGAGCAAGAGTTTTCAGAAAACTCTTGGTAAAATCGTTCTGAACGATTTTTTGCGAAGCGGGCGGGCTCAGCACACGATCCGCACCGGCGCGCGGTTGCAGAAAATCACGATCTGTCCGGAATTTTCAACCGCATGATAGCCGCGGCGGCGGAGTTCGTCTGCGAACGCGTTACGTCCGATGATCCGCTCGACGTCGCGGATCGAACGGCGGATCACACCGCCTTCACGGGCCGCTTTCGCGCTGAAAAGCTGCAGCATCCAGACGTCGGGTGGGATGAGGGCGCGCAGGTCGGTCATGGCAGCGATCTTGCTGTTGTATGGTTAACGCCGCACTAACGTCGGCGCGCCTCCTGCAACACAAAAACCCGGATCGCCGAGGCCAGCCCGACGTCACCGCGACCCTCGTCGATCTGGGCGGCGAGCGCGTTCAAAGCCAGCCCGCGCGTCTCGGCACTGTCGCGGAACGCCTGCCAGAACGCGTTTTCCAGTGACACGCTGGTGCGGTGTCCGCGCAGCGTCAGCGAGCGTTTGACCGGGCGCGAAGAGGCGTCCGCACTCATTCCTCAGAGCACTTGTGCGCGTCCAGCATCGCGCGCGCCTTGTCGCCGCGCGTAGCGGCCAGAACCCGTTCGGCCTTGCTGCGCCCGAACTTCACCGCATTGCTGTCGGCGACCTTCTTCGCCTCGGCCCGCAGCCGTGCCTTGCGGGCCCTGGAAAAGCTGACCGGCGCGTCGCTCATTCGCTGGGGCCGATCATGTCCTCAGGCCGCACCACCCGGTCAAAGGTCTCGGCATCGCAAAGGCCAAGGGCGATGGCCTCTTCGCGCAGCGTCGTGCCGTTCTTGTGGGCGGTCTTGGCGACCTTGGTGGCATTGTCGTAACCGATCGTGGGCGCCAGTGCGGTCACCAGCATCAGGCTTTCCTTCATCAGCTTGTCGATGCGCGGAATGTTCGCCTCGATGCCGGCCACCATGTTGTCGGTGAAAGCCGAAGCGCTGTCACCCAGAAGTTGCATCGATTGCAGCACGTTATAGCTGATCATCGGCTTGAACACGTTCAACTCGAAATGACCCTGCGACCCCGCGATGCCTACTGCGGTGTCGTTACCCATGACATGCGCGCAGACCATGGTCAGCGCCTCGGCCTGGGTCGGGTTCACTTTGCCCGGCATGATCGAGCTGCCGGGTTCGTTCTCGGGCAGGATCAATTCGCCCAACCCCGAACGCGGGCCAGAGCCCAGAAACCGCAGGTCGTTGGCGATCTTGAACAGGCTGACCGCGACCGTCCGCAGCGCCCCCGACATCTCGACCATCGCGTCATGCGCGGCAAGTGCTTCGAACTTGTTCGGCGCGGTGACAAACGGCAGTCCGGTGATCGCAGCGATTTCAGCCGCCACCGCCACATCCCAACCCTTTTTCGTCGCGAGGCCAGTGCCAACCGCCGTGCCGCCCTGTGCCAGTTCATAGCTCGCGGGCAGGGCGGCGTTCACCCGCCGGATGCCCATCGCCACCTGATGCGCGTAGCCGCCGAATTCCTGGCCCAGCGTCAACGGCGTCGCGTCCTGAGTATGGGTCCGCCCGATCTTGATGATGTCCTTGAACGCTTCCGACTTCGCCTTCAGCGCGGCATGCAGCTTTTCCAGCCCCGGCAGCAGCACATCGCGCGCCATCATCGCGGTGGCCACATGCATCGCGGTCGGAAAAGTATCGTTCGACGACTGGCTCATGTTCACATGATCGTTCGGGTGCACCGGCTTTTTCGAACCCATCGCGCCGCCCAGCATCTCGATGGCGCGATTGGAAATCACCTCGTTGGCGTTCATGTTCGATTGCGTGCCCGACCCGGTCTGCCAGACCACCAGCGGGAAATGCCCGTCGAACTTGCCCGCGACAACCTCGGCGGCGGCCTTTTCGATGACCTCGCCCAGACCCTTGTCCAGCTTGCCCTGCGCCACGTTCACCCGCGCTGCCGCTTGCTTGATCGCCCCCAAGGCACGGATGATCGCCACCGGCTGCCGCTCCCAGCCGATCGGGAAATTGATGATCGAGCGCTGCGTCTGCGCTCCCCAATACATGTCCGAGGGAACTTCCAGAGGCCCAAAACTGTCGGTCTCGGTGCGGGTCTTGCTCATCGGGTCAAACTCCTGGGCGGCCGGGTCGGCGCTGTCATAAATCCCGAAAAGGCGCTGCGCAATCGCGGGCCCGGGCTATTTCCGCCAGCTGTCCAGGCTGACGATCTCGGCCTCGCCCTGCGGCGCCTCTTCGACCTCGATGCCAGCCTCGTCCGCTGCATCGCGCGCATCGTCCTGCGCGCCCTCGCTCTGCTGCTGCTCGAACCGCAGCCCGAACTCGACCGAGGGATCGACGAAGGTGCGGATTGCATCATAGGGCACATACAGCTTTTCCAGCTTGTCGCCAAAGCCAAGCGTGATGCCAAAGCCATCCGCATCGGTGAAGAAATCGCTGTATTCGTGCTGGATCACGACGGTCATCTCTTCGGGATAACGCTCTTTCAGCCAACCGGCCAGAACAGCTGCGCGGTGCGTCGTGTCGAAGGTGATGAAGAAATGATGCGCGCCCGGCAGGCCGTTTTCGGCCACATCGCTCAGCACATCGTCGATCAGCGCGCGCAGCGCGCGATGCATCAAAGATCCGTAGTCGATTGCGCCGGACATGGTGGCAGCCCTTCTTACCTTGGGCGTCACCATAAGGGATTCGTCTGGCATGAAAAGGCCGCTGGACCGCGATCAGACAAGCCCCGTCGCAATCGCGCCAAGAGCCGCCGAAAACCCAAGGACCGCAGGCAATCCCCAGTGCAGCCGAAAGATCAGAACTGCGGCGACAAGGCCGATGCCGACAGCGCGCAGATCAAGGCTGGCCAGCTCCGGCGCGATCATCCGCAAGTGTCCGACGCTGATCAACCCGACCGCGCCAAAGAAGACATGGGCGGCAAACCAAAGCGACAGGTTTGCGATCACACCGACCACCGCCGCCGTCACGCCGCGCAAGGCGGCAGAGGCCCGGGGCCGCGCGGTGATCCAGCCGATCCAGGGCGCGCCCGCGAAGATCCACAGGAAACACGGCACGAACGTCAC
>JBBKVJ010000292.1:0-4312 GCA_037968375.1 Paracoccaceae bacterium
GCGCCCGCGATGGTTGCGGTGGCCGCGAAGGATCCGGCTGTTCGATGATCCATGCCTAACTGTCCTTTCCTCACGCCACGCCTATCGCCACGGCGCATTCCCCGCGAAGCTCGCGGCCCCGGGCTGCCGCCTTCCGCGCCTTGGTTTTCCGGTCCGGCCGCACCGCTCAATCGCTTCCAAAAAGGTCGCGGCTGAACACCCGGTCGGCGGCGTCGGCGACCTCGTCCGTTATCCTGTTCGCGACGATCACGTCCGAGCGTGCCTTGAACGCCGCCAGGTCGCGCACGACCTCGGAGTTAAAGAACCTTTCCTCCGCCATCGCCGGCTCGAACACGATGATCTCGGTGCCGCGCGCGTGCAGCCGCTTCATCACGCCCTGGATCGAGCTTTGCCGCCAGTTGTCGCTGCCTTCCTTCATCGCCAGACGATAGATGCCGACGGTGCGGGGCTGCCGGTCCATGATCCGGTCGGCAATGAAATCCTTGCGCGTGCGGTTCGCGTCGACGATCGCCTGCATCAGGTTCTGTGGCACCTCGGCATAGTTCGCCAGCAACTGCCGGGTATCTTTCGGCAGGCAATAGCCGCCATAGCCGAAGGAGGGGTTGTTGTAATGCGCGCCGATGCGCGGATCGAGGCCGACACCGTCGATGATCTGGCGCGTGTCCATGCCATGCACCAGCGCGTAGCTGTCGAGCTCGTTGAAGAAGGCGACGCGCATCGCGAGATAGGTGTTCGAGAACAACTTGATCGCCTCGGCCTCGGACGGATCGGTGAACAGCACCGGCACGTCCTTGTCTACTGCGCCCTTGAGCAGCAGGTCGGCAAAGCGCCGCGCCCGCTCCGAGCGTTCGCCGACCACGATGCGACTTGGGTGCAGGTTGTCGTGGAGCGCGCGACCCTCGCGCAGGAACTTGGGCGCGAAGAACACATTGGCGATGCCCTCGTCATGCTGTTGCGCCACGAAGCCGACCGGGATCGTCGACTTGATCACCACCGGCGTGTCGGGCGCATGGCGGCCCGCCGCCGCCAGCACGGCATGCACCGAGCCGGTATCGAAGCGGTTCGATACCGGATCATAATTGGTGGGCGTGGCGATGATGATCCAGTCGGCACCCGCGAAGGCCAGCGCCGGATCGGTGGTGGCGGACAGATCAAGCGGGACCGTGGCGAAGAAGCGCTCGATATCGGGGGCGGCGATCGGGCTTTGTCGGGCCTCGACCGCCGCGACCCTGGCCGCATCGATATCAAGCAGCACGACACTGTGGTTCTGCGCCAGCAGTACCGCGTTCGACAGCCCGACATAGCCAATTCCCGCTACAGTAATCCGCATGGCAATTGCCCCTAATTTCCGGCGCGCAACCTCGCACGGCGCCCGCCACCGGTGACTCCGTCACGGTTAACGCCCGCTGTCGACCCCTTGCCAGGGCATGAGCGCGACCTCGCCTGTTCCAACATGTGGCGTCGGAGAATTCCCGCCTAAGTTGTGCTCCATTGCCGTTTTCAGCGACACTCCTGAAACTATTGCCTTGAATCCCCGGCCCCCTGACCTCCCTGTTCCCGGATCAACCAACCAGCGACCAGGGCCTTTAGTTACTCAGGCCGGTTCCGACGAAGGATCATGATGAACGATCGGCATCACATGACAGACGGTACTTGCGTCCCGGCATCGCCCTCGTCCGGTGACGCCAGTGCGGCACCCGCCAGCCACCGGATCGCGGCGCTCGACGGGTTGCGCGGCGGCGCGGCGCTGACCGTTCTGATCTATCACTACCTGTGTCTGGCACATCCAACATGGACAGCGAGCATGGTGGCGGTTCCAAATGGCTGGGTCGACCTGCCGGTCTATCTGCTTTGGAATGGACCTTTTGCAGTCGCGCTGTTCTTCGTGCTGTCGGGGCTGGTGATGGCCTCGGCGGCCGAGCGCAGCCGCGCCAGCCTGGCCGCGAACACCGGCGCACGGTACCTCCGTCTGGCGATACCCGCCGCGGCAAGCTGCCTGCTAGCCTGGGCCTGGCTCAGCCTCTTGCCTGCTGCTGCCGACGGCATGGCCGATACGATGCAGGGTGCGTCACGCTGGCTTGGCTACACCTATCAGGACGATATCAAGACCCCTGCACATGCGATGGCCGAAGGTTTGGCGGGGATATTCCTGCGTGGCTATTCGCGCTTCAACAACGTGCTCTGGACCCTGAAGATCGAGCTCTTCGGGTCGCTTGCGGTCTTCGCGCTCTACAGCCTGACTGCAGGGCGCCTGCGGCTGATCCTGCTGGCGCTCGGCTCGGTCATCCTGCCAGCTCTGAGCGAGCCCTCCTATCTTGCCTTTTGCCTCGGTGCGGCGCTTTACGAGGCAAACCGCCGAGGTCTTCTGGCCCGGCTCGATGCAATTCTGGGCCTGCGCGCCGCCGTGCTGATCGGCGCGGTGCTTCTGGCCTTCCCGGGCGAAGGCTTCCATCTGCGCGAAGGCTTTGCCTTTGTTCCCGCCGAGTGGCGATTGGGCGAACATCGCGGCTACCTGCATGTCATCGGCGCGGCATTGCTGGTGGTCGCAGTGCTGCGGTTCGGCTGGCTGTCGGCGCTGTTTTGTACCCGTCCCGCGCTCTGGCTCGGTCGCATGTCCTTCAGCCTCTACCTTGTGCATGTGCCATTGCTCTACACATTCGTCGCCTGGCTGCATGTCGAAACCGCGCTGCCTTCGGCTGTCCTCGCCGCGGGCTACATTGCGGCAGCACTCGGGCTGGCGATGGTGTTCGAAAGAGTGGTCGATGCGCCGCTTCTGACCTCCCTGCCCAGGTTGCGAACAAACTTCGATCGCCGCACCGGCTACTCTCGGACGATGCCGTGATGCTGAACATCACGCCCGAATCCGTCCAGAACGAGTCCTTCGACATCGTCATCGTCGGCTCGGGCTTCGGAGCGGTGTTCTTCTTGCATGAGCTGTTGCGCGACCCAAAGCCAAGACGCATCCTGGTGCTTGAATGGGGCACTCACAACGATCACGCTTGGCAGTGGCAGCATCAGAAGAATACCCCCGTCGACGACAGCACCACCTATGGCACGACCTCCGACAAACCCTGGAACTACACAATTGGCCTCGGCGGCGGCACGAACTGCTGGTACGCACAGACACCGCGCCTGCATCCCTCGGACTTCCGCCTGAACACGCTTTACGGCATCGGGCAGGACTGGCCGCTGGGCTACGCCGAGCTGGAGCCGTTCTACGCCGAGGCCGAAGCTGTCATGGCGGTGTCTGGCGATGACGATATGGGCGCCGTCCTGCCCCGCTCCACCCCGTTTCCGCAACCGCCGCACCACATGTCTGCCCCCGACCGCGCGATGAAGGCCGCGCGCCCTGACAGCCATTTCGCGATGCCGACGGCGCGGGCGCGGCTGGCGAAAGACAGCCGCAACGCCTGCTGCGCTTCGCTGCGCTGCTGGCTCTGCCCTGTCGACGCCAAGTTCACCGCCAACAACGGGTTGATGCACCTGTTCGAGGACGCGCGCGTCTCGGTCGTGCTGGGCGTCGAGGTGCGCAGCCTCGATGCCACCGGGTCATCGGTCAGCGCGGTCCGGTTCCGCGCCGGTGGCACAGGGTACCGCGTCACCAGCGATCTCTTCGTTCTCGGCGCCAACGCGATCCAGAGCCCGGCGATTCTTCTGCGCTCCGATCTGGGCGGCGGCATGACCGGCCTTGGCCTGCACGAATCCTACGGTGCGTCATACGAGGCGATGCTGGACGGGATGGAAAATTTCGACGGTAGCACGATCACCACCGGGCTGAACTATGCGCTTTATGACGGCGATCACCGCCGCGAGGCGGGCGCGGCGCTGGTCTATTTCGAAAACCGCTGGCCGCACGGGCTGCGCGCCGAACCGGGCCGGTTGCGGCAGATCCTGCCGCTGGTCGTCGTCACCGAAGATCTGCTTGAGGATCGCAACCGCGTGACGCTGCACGCGGCGGGTGATGCCTTTGTCGAATATGCAGGCGCCTCCGATTATGCCGTCAAGGGCATGCAGCGGGCGCGCGCGATGCTCGAAGATCTTCTGTCGCCGCTGCCGGTCGAGCGGATCGAGGATCGCGGCATCCGGCCGACCGAATCGCATCTGCAGGGCACCTTGCGGATGGGCAGCGACCCCGCGACATCGGTGATCGACGGCGCGATGCTTCACCACCGCCTGCGCAACCTTGTAGTCGTGGGCACCGCCGCTTTCGCCAGTTCTTCCTGCGCCAACCCCAGCCTGACCGCTGCGGCCCTGTCGCTGCGCGCTGCGAGGGGGCTAGCATGATGCGGCTGACACGACGCACCGCCAGGGC
>JBBKVJ010000293.1:0-5071 GCA_037968375.1 Paracoccaceae bacterium
ATGCCGCTGGCGATGACCTCGGCGGTGATCCGGCCGATCTCGGCGGGCAGCGTGCCGCCGTTGGTGTCGCACAGGACGATCCACCTGGTGCCCGCGTTGTAGGCCGCGTGGAGGCATTCCAGCGCATAGGCGGGGTCGGACTTGTAGCCATCGAAGAAATGCTCGGCATCGAACAGCGCCTCGCGACCTTGCGCAACGATATGGGCGAACGAGGCGCGGATGTTCTCGACGTTTTCTTCCAGCGGCACGCCGAGGGCGGTCTTGACGTGGAACTCGTGCGTCTTGCCGACCAGGCAGACGGCGGGGGTGTTGGCGTTCAGGACAGCCGCGAGAACGTCATCGTTCTCCGCCGAGCGCCCCGAGCGTTTGGTCATCCCGAAGGCGGTGAAGGTGGCGCGGGTTTTTGGCGGATCGGCGAAGAACTCGCTGTCGGTGGGGTTGGCCCCGGGCCAGCCGCCTTCGATGTAGTCGAGGCCGAGGCTGTCGAGTGCGGCGGCGATCTGCAGCTTTTCGGGGGTCGAGAACTGGACCCCCTGGGTTTGCTGGCCATCGCGGAGAGTGGTGTCGAAGAGGGAGAGGGGGTCTTTCGTCATCATCCAGCCTCCCCAAAAAACGTTTCACGGCGCACTACTTCCTCTTGCCGGTTCGCCCGCGAACCGGCTTGCGCCCGACCGTTCGACGGGCTTTCGCCGCGCCACTGGCGCGACGGTCCCGTCGAACCCCCGGGGCGGGCGCAAGTGCACCCCCCCCTCGGGTCCGGCGCAAGCCTGTGTGGTGCTTCGTTTGAGGCGGTCATTTCAGGGACTCCAATCCGTCGGGGGACGCACCGACTTCGGGCCTGAGCGTCACGCCAGTTTGAGACATCATCACGGATATGTTCAGGCGAGCGAGTTGGGCTTTCAAGCGATCGACTTCAGAAAAGTCCTTAGTTGCCTTCGCCTGTTCTCTAAGTGCCTGTATCCGCTCGGCGATTGGCGGCAATTTCTCATCAAAGCTCTTCAAGATAGCGACGCGATGCTCCAGCTCTTCCCAAGTGAAAAGGCCCAAGAACACGAGCGAAGAAGCAAGAGTAGCTGCATCAGACCTGTCCCGAAGCCGGTCAAGGAACGATAACGCCTCGCTGGTATTCAGATCTTCTGCGAGCGCAGAGATGATCTTCTGACTAGGATCAACTACCTTGGCGCGCTCGATGTTCCCGAGCAGATTTATCGTTTCAATATAGCCATGCAGCTTGAATTCAGCGCCCACCCGCTTCTCCTCCGTCCAATCCATCGGCTTGCGATAATGCGTCGACAGCATCACGAACCGGATCACCTCGCCCGGCACGCCCTGATCCAAGAGATCCCGCACGGTGAAGAAATTGCCCAGGGACTTGGACATCTTTTTACCCTCTACCTGCAGCATCTCGTTGTGCATCCAGATTTGGGCGAAATCGCCCTCGGGGTGGGCGCAGGCAGATTGGGCGATTTCGTTCTCGTGGTGCGGGAACTGCAGGTCGATGCCGCCGCCGTGGATGTCGAAGCTGGCGCCCAAAAGCTCATGCGCCATCGCCGAGCATTCGATGTGCCAGCCGGGGCGGCCCCGGCCCCAGGGGCTGTTCCAACCCGGCAGATCGTCGGTCGAGGGCTTCCACAGCACAAAGTCCATCGGATTGCGCTTGTAGGGGGCGACCTCGACGCGGGCACCGGCGATCATGTCGTCGATCGAGCGGCCCGACAGCTTGCCATAACCGGCATAGCTTTCGACCGCGAACAGCACATGCCCCTCGGCCTCGTAGGCGTTGCCCTTGGCGATCAGCGCCTCGATCATCGCCACCATCGGCCCGATCCACTCGGTGGCGCGCGGCTCGTGCGTGGGGGGCAGCGTGCCGAGGGCGGCCATGTCGGCATGATACCAGCCGATGGTCTCGTCGGTCAGGGCTCGGACGATGGCCTCCAGCGGGCGGGTATCGCCTGCCGCCGCCATCTGCGCCGCGCGGGCGTTGATCTTGTCGTCGACGTCGGTGAAGTTGCGGACATAGGTCACGTAATCCGCGCCGTAGACATGGCGCAGCAGCCGAAACAGCACATCGAACACCAGAACCGGGCGCGCGTTGCCCAGATGCGCGCGGTCGTAGACCGTCGGGCCGCAGACATACATTCGCACGTTCGACGGATCGAGCGGCGCGAAATCCTGTTTCGCGCGCGTTTTCGTGTTGTAGAGCCGGATCTTGGTCATAAGTCCTCACACGCGTGCCCGCGGCGGGTCTATCGGCTTCGGTTTTGATTGGAAACAGAAGAACGGCCCGCCTGACTAAGGTCAGTTGGTAATGCAGATCGCGATGATGCAGGTGCCGGTCATGGCGGTGTTATAGCCGGGCCGGGCCGCGCTGCCAAGCCTCGCATTGCGGCGCGCCATATGGCAAACTTGGCCGATGAGCCGCGAACGCGTGAATACGATCTGCGCCACCTTCCCCGGTGCCGAGGTGTCGGACCCCTGGGGCGGCGGCCATGATGCCTGGAAAGTGGGGACCAAGATGTTCGCCTGCATCGGCGCTGTGATGCCCGGCGTCTCGGTGAAAACCGACAGTATCGAGACGGCGGAAATGCTGATCGACGCGGGCATCGGCGTGAAGGCGCCGTATTTCCACCGCTCGTGGATCAACTTGCCCTGGGGCACCGCCGAGGACGAATTGCGCCACCGGCTGGAAAGCTCGTACCGGCTGGTGCGTGGCGGGCTGACGAAAAAGGCGCAGGCGGCGCTGGCGCCGTTCTAGTGAGGCGCGGCTGGCAAAGTCAGCAGACGCAACAGAGGGCAGCGGATGACCGCGGGCGGCCGCAGAATCGATTGTGGTCGCCGCTTTATGGCCGAGAATCGCCTGACCTCAATCGTCGCGCCAACATCACCGTAGCGGCTGCCCGATCGGGCGGTCATCCGCTGCCCGGGCCGCTGACGCGGCTGTTCCGGGCGGGCGCAGGGTAAAACCCATGTCCAAAACGGCCACAACGCTTATGCGTAGCTGACCACCTCGATCTCGACCCCGTTCTCTTCATGAAAATAGAACCGCCGCCCCGGCTCGTAATCGGCATGTGAATGTGGCGCATAGCCCAGCGCCTTCACTTTGGCCTCGGTGACATCCAGATCGTCCACCGTGACCCCGATATGGTTCAGCCCGCCCTTGGTCAGATAGGAATTATCCGCCTCGCGCTGCGGCTTGCCACCCGGCCCGGTATAGACGGCGACGTAACTGTCGGGCCCGCCGACATGCACCGTAAAGCCGCCGTTCTTCGCCTCGCCCTGCCAGCGGATAGTCCAGTCGAACAGATCGCCCAACATCGCCGCCGTCGCCTTGGGGTCGGCCACGGTCACGTTCACATGTTCCAGTCTCGCCATCTCATCGGTCCTTTTGCTCTGGTGTGTTGCTTGCGACTCAGGTGTAATTTCTCAAGTCAACTTGAGATCAAGGAGAATCTTCGTGGTTCATCAAGGCCTCACCATCGGCAACCTGGCGGATCGCACCGGCCTCGCCGTTTCGGCGATCCGGTTTTACGAGACGCATGGCATCGTGGCACCGCTAAGAAACGCTGGTGGCCACCGGCGCTATGGTCGCGCCGACATCCGGCGGCTGTCTTTTGCGATGATCTCGCAGCGACTGGGGTTTCCGCTGGCCGAGATTGCCGGGCATCTGGCGGGCCTGCCGGCGCATCGCGCGCCGTCGCGCGGCGATTGGAGTGCGATTTCGGCGGGTTTCGGCGCGGCCATCGATGCCCGGATCGTCGATCTGACCGAGCTGCGCCGCAAGCTTGACGCTTGTATCGGCTGCGGCTGCCTGTCGCTGGACAAATGCGCGCTTTACAACCCCGCCGACCGGGCGGCGGCAAAGGGCACCGGGCCACGCTATCTAATGGGCGACCGACCCGATGATCCGGATTGACTTCCCGACTGCGGCAGGCTTTCCCTGCCGCCCATGAAAATCGCGCGACGCATCACCGATATCTCCGGCGGCAAGGCCGATGGCTGGGGCATCTATTATCGCACCCGGTCGATGCTGGAGGCCGGTGAGCGGGTGTTGAACCTGACCATCGGCGAACATGACATCCGCACCGATCCTGCGATCCTGCGGGCGATGCATGACAGCGCGATGGCGGGTAATACCGGCTATGCCCTTGGCCCCGGCAAGCAGGCGCTGCGCGAGGCGATCGCGGCGCGCGCCGAGGTGCTGACCGGGGTGCCGACCACATGGCGCAACGTCGTGGTGACACCGGGCGGACAGTCGGCCCTGTTCGCCACGCATATGGTGCTGCTTGATCCCGGTGACAGGGCGTTGTTCTGCGATCCCTATTATGCCACCTATCCCGGCACGATCCGCGCAACCGGCGCCGTTGCCGTGCCGGTGCCGACCCGACCCGAGGTGGCGTTCCAGCCGTCCGAAGCCGATATCGCGGCCTTTGCCCCGGGCGCGAAGACGCTGCTCATCAACACGCCCAACAACCCCACAGGATCGGTCTATTCCCGCGCCACGGTCGAGGGCATTGCACGTGCGACAGCGGCGCATGATCTGTGGCTGATCTCGGACGAGGTCTACGATAGTCAGGTCTGGGCCGGCGAACACCTGTCACCGCGCGCCCTGCCCGGCATGGCCGAACGCACCGTCGTCGTCGGCTCAATGTCGAAATCCCATGCGATGACCGGTTCGCGCCTCGGTTGGCTGATCGCACCCGAGCCGGTGGCCGAGGCGGTGACAACGCTGGCCACCAGCACCACCTACGGCGTGCCCGCTTTCATCCAGGATGCAGCACTTTTCGCGCTGAACCAGGGGCCCGAGTATGAGGCGAAGATCGCCGAGCCGTTCCGCCGCCGCCGCGAGATCGCCTTGAAACGTCTGGCCGGATCGAACGCCGTGCGGCCGGTGCCGCCGGGGGGGGCGATGTATCTGATGCTGGACATCCGCGCGACGGGTCTGTCGGGCAACGCGTTTGCCGAGGCGCTTTTGGCGGAAGAACGGATCGCCGTGATGCCGGGCGAAAGCTTCGGGCAGGCGGCGGCAGGGCATGTCCGGGTCGCGATGACGATTGCCGATACCGAATTCGAC
>JBBKVJ010000294.1:0-11829 GCA_037968375.1 Paracoccaceae bacterium
AACCTGAAGTTCGAGGTCGAACTGATCGCACCGATCGCGATGGAAGAGAAACTGCGCTTCGCGATCCGCGAAGGCGGCCGCACCGTCGGCGCAGGCGTCGTGTCGAAGATCATCAAGTAAGGCCTGCTGGCTGGCCCCTTAGGCTCGGCCAGAAGTGATCAGGTCATTGGAAAAGCCGCCTTTCGGGGCGGCTTTTTCGCATTTCCAGGCGAAATGAGTTTCATGCAAAAATGCACAGTGATGACGCACAAGACGGATTTCTGGCGCGTCTCACGCGGGATGAGATGGTCCGTGACAGTTGTTACGGGGCTGGACGCCTGTGACTGCTGCACCTGACCTTTTCCGTGTCAGCGCCGCAGCATCGCGATCACGGCGCTGACAATTCGCGGTGAGCGGGCGCGAGCCGGACGTGATTTCCCAAACGACGGTTGCAGCACGATGTTGGGTTCATCGGAGGCCAACACCGGCCCTGACCAAAAAAGAAACCAACTGCCGAAAGGAACTACCATGAACCGCATCATCCTCACCTCCGCCGCCGCCGTCATCGCATTCGCGGGTGCCGCCAGCGCCATGACCAATGCCACGGTCGAAAGCCAGATCAACACCTATGCGCCGAGTGTCGATGTCTCGGCGCTGACCGAAGCGCAGATCAACGCGCTCAAACTGTCACTGGCGAGCGGCGACAGCGCCGCCGAAAAGCGGTCGTTCATCTACTCGATCGTCAACGGCTGACGTCTGCCCCTATCCGACAAAGGTCGGGTCAGGCCGCCTTCCGCAAGGAGGGCGGCCTTTTTGCTTGATCGGAAAAGCCCGCAGGCGCGACGGTGATGGCGGTTGGAACGAAAACCGCGACTTGATTTCGCCCGTGGCCTGCCGTAGATCGGCGCTGGCCTTAGGGGTTTAGCTCAGTTGGTAGAGCATCGGTCTCCAAAACCGAGGGTCGTGGGTTCGAGTCCCCCAACCCCTGCCAAGGCCACCAGTCCGTCCATATTTGGCCCTGTCACCGGCAATGCTTTGTGGCAACGGCCCGTTTTGGCACCATTCCCCCTAGACGTCGCGTTTTGGCCCAGAACTGGCCCCAATCGCGTGCAATCGCGGAAGCAAGCTGTAGGATGCGCACGCATCGGTTGAGGGGCAGGCATGTTCAGGCTCATTTTTGGCGGGCCGTGGTACATCAAAGCGGTTTTTGGCATCCTGCTGGTCGCGGTCATGATTTGGCAGCCCGGTCTGGTGTCGATGGTGCTGCCGCTCGCGGTGATGGCCGGTGTGGTCTACATCACGCTGCGGATACTCGGTGTGGATCCCGGACGGACCAAGGGCGGCGCAGCCAGCGCCGATGTCGCGCCTCCGGATAACGCTGAAACCACAGAAGAAGCTGGTGATGATCTGCCGGGCCTTGCGCCTAGCCCGCTCGACTGGACCAAGGCGCCGCCTGCGCCGGAAGCGGGCGGGGCGGTGGACCGGGGCTCGGCGGGGCTGCCGGAAAGCGTGTTCGAATGGTCTGCTGCGCCAAACAATTTCACTGCCCCGACCGATGCCGCTCCGGAAACTGTCACCGCCACATCAGGTTTCGAAGCCGACGCCGAAGCCGAAGCCGAAGCCGAAGCCGACCCGGCTGTGGCAGCCGTGCCGGTCGAGCCGACTGCGCCGTCGCCTAGCCTGTCTGAGTGGCGGCAGGCCAACCGGCCCGTGACCCCCGAAGCCACGCCGACGTATTTTGCGCGGCGTCCCGAGACGGACACCAGTTGGGCCGAACCGAAGGCGAATGAGGTGGTGACGCCGGAGGCGGACGGCGGTGGCGTCGCAGCAGACAGTTCCGTCGACGACAAACCTGCCGTTAGATCCGATGACCTTGATCCGGGCGCAGCGCCTCGGGCCGCCGCCGACATCGGGGCCAAAAACGCTGAACAGGACGACGATACAGCGCGGTTCTTGAGAAACCTCGTCGCGAAGATGTCGGAAGACGATACTGCCGACCAGCGTGACCAGGTGACGGCGGACGATCCGTTGCCGGTTGGCGACACCGGTATCCGCCCGGACCGCTTTGGCGCCGATGCGGTGCTGGATAGCGTGAGGGCTGAGTATCGCGATATCGGGCCGGACGATGTGCCGTCGGATGCCCCGGTTTCGCCTGAAACGCCAGGGAAAGGGGCGGCCCTGCAGGGGGCAGAACCGGCTGCCCTGATGGATGCGGGCGACAGTTCGGACCTTGAACGGCGAGACGAAGCCATGACCAGAGCCGATGTGCAAGACCTTGATACCGCCGAAACTGGCGCGCCCGGATCGTCGGAAGATGACGCATCCGAGGCAAGCGACGGGTCCGACGACGCACTGTCCGAGAATCTGGGGCAACCCGCCGTAATGGTAGAAGAAATCGACGCGGATGATGGCGGCGCCGCGTTTCCGCCGTCAACAGCCGCGCTGCGCCCCTCGGTCACGGTGGCGGAAATGCTGGCGCGGCGGCGCGAGCGGCTGAAGGCGGACCGTAACACCGGCGGCTGACGGTGCCGGGCTGCGACGTGACAGGCTGTCGCTTGCGGGGGTTGAAACCGGGCGGGCAACCGCGTATCTCGCGGCCACCGAGCGGCAAGGACAGAGCGATGGCCAAGACCAACCCCTTTCAGTTCATCCAGCAGACCCGGGCCGAGATCGCCAAGGTCGTCTGGCCCACCCGTCGTGAGGTCATCCTGACCACGGCGATGGTGTTCGTCATGGCCACGCTGACGGCGATCTTTTTCTTCTTCGTCGACTTCATCATCCGCTCGGGTCTGCAGGGCGTGCTGAACTACTTCGGCTGACGGGCAGAAATTCATCCGCCAACCCTTGATCTCGCGGCACTGCGGCGGTATTGCGGGCGGCGAATTCCATGAACCGGCGTGCAATGATTCGAGTTGCGCGCCGTTGTTTGTTCGGGAAACGACAGAAAATCAGGACCAACCCGGGGCATTCGCATCCGGGGAGCGCGAGGCAGACAGGCGATGGCGATGCGGTGGTATTCGGTAAGTGTTCTCTCGAACTACGAGAAGCGCGTGGCCGAGCAGATCCGTCATGCGGTGGCCGAAAAGGGCCTTGAGGAAGAAATCGACGAAGTTCTGGTCCCGACCGAGGAAGTGCTGGAAATCCGCCGCGGCAAGAAGGTCACCGCCGAGCGCCGGTTCATGCCGGGCTACGTGCTGGTCCGGATGGAGATGAACGAGAAAACCTATCATCTGGTCAATTCGATCAACCGGGTCACCGGCTTTCTGGGGCCGCAGGGCCGCCCGATGCCGATGCGCGACGCCGAGGTGAACACGATCCTGAACCGGGTCGAGGAAGGCGAGGCTGCGCCGCGCAATCTGATCACCTTCGTGGTGGGCGAAAAGGTGTCGGTGGCCGACGGCCCGTTCGAGGGCTTTGACGGCACGGTCGAAGATGTGGACGACGACGCGCAGCGCCTGAAGGTCAGCGTGTCGATCTTTGGCCGGGCGACGCCGGTCGAACTGGAATTCACGCAGGTCTCGAAAGGGAACTGACGTCAAACCGTGGGAGGCGCGGGCAACTCGCCCTGACCGGACCACTAAACGCACTGCCTTTGGGGCGTGCCGTGACAAAGGAGAGGCCAGATGGCCAAGAAGGTTATTGGGCAGCTGAAGCTGCAGATTAAGGCGGGGCAGGCGAACCCGTCGCCGCCCGTCGGCCCGGCTTTGGGTCAGCGCGGCATCAATATCATGGAATTCTGCAAGGCGTTCAACGCCAAGACGCAGGAGATGGAGCCGGGATCGCCGACCCCGACTGTGATCACCTATTACGCCGACAAGTCGTTCACCTTCGAAACCAAGTCCCCGCCGGCGTCGTTTTACCTCAAGAAGGCGGCCGGGCTTAAGCCGCAGGGCAAGCGCAACCGCCCGCAGGGTGGCCAGACGCCGGGCCGCGCCACTGTTGGCACGGTCACCGTGGCGCAGGTCCGCGAGATCGCCGAGGCCAAGATGGCCGACCTCAGCGCGAATGATGTCGAAGCAGCCATGCTGATCATTGTGGGCTCGGCCCGCTCGATCGGCATCGAAGTGAAGGGGTGAGGGCGATGCCGAAGCTTGGAAAACGCGAAACCGCCGCCCGCTCCGCTTTCGAGGGCAAATCGAACCTGTCGGTCGAAGAGGCCGTGAAGCTGGTCAAGAGCAATGCCAAGGCCAAGTTCGACGAGACCATCGAGGTCGCGATGAACCTGGGCGTCGACCCGCGCCATGCCGACCAGATGGTGCGCGGCGTCGTGCAACTGCCGAACGGCACCGGCAAGACGGTCCGCGTCGCGGTCTTTGCGCGCGGTGCCAAGGCCGACGAGGCTAAGGAAGCGGGCGCTGATATCGTCGGCGCCGAGGACCTGGTAGAGATCGTTCAGGGCGGCAAGATCGAGTTTGATCGCTGTATCGCCACGCCCGACATGATGCCGCTGGTCGGTCGTCTGGGCAAGGTTCTGGGCCCGCGCAACCTGATGCCGAACCCCAAGGTCGGCACGGTGACGATGGATGTGGCGCAGGCCGTGGCCGCGGCCAAGGGCGGCGAAGTGCAGTTCAAGGCCGAGAAGGCCGGCGTCGTGCATGCCGGGATCGGCAAGGCCTCGTTCGACGAAGCGAAGCTGGTCGAGAACCTGCGTGCCTTCGTCGATGCGGTCTCGAAGGCCAAGCCTGCGGGCGCCAAGGGCTCGTATATGAAGAAGGTTTCGGTGTCCTCTACGATGGGCCCGGGCGTGTCGGTGGACCTGTCTTCGGCAACCGGCAACGCGTGAGAACAACGGTGCGCAATGAATGCGCACCCTACGAGATTTGCCGGATCCTGATCCGGTGAATGGCGGGGCGGACCGCACGAAGCAACCGCCCTGTCCTGTCCGAGACGGAGGGTGCATCCAACCGGGTGCTTAATGTCCTTCCCGAGACGGGAGAACGAGACTGTTTCGACCGAGGACATTCCTCGGGCGATCTGGCCCTCGGGACCCCCGTGACAACGGACCCGAACGCCGGGTAAGGCCCCGGCAAACATGAGCCGGAGGGGGTGACCCCTCCACACTTGGAGTGAAACTGTGGATAGAGCCCAGAAAGAGAAAGTGGTCGAGGAACTCGGCCAGATCTTTGAAAGCTCTGGCGTTGTAGTGGTAGCCCACTACGCGGGTCTCACGGTTGCTGAGATGCAGGATCTGCGCGGCCGCATGCGCGCCGAAGGTGGATCCGTTCGCGTTGCCAAGAACAAGCTCGCCAAGATCGCCCTTGAAGGAAAATCGGTCGCTTCGATCGCCGACCTTCTGACGGGCATGACCGTTCTGTCCTATTCCGAAGACCCCGTGGCAGCTGCCAAGGTCGCGGATAAGTTCGCCAAGGATAACGACAAGTTCGTGATCCTTGGTGGTGCGATGGGTGGAACGTTCCTGGATACTGCCGGTGTGAAAGCCGTCGCCGCATTGCCGTCGCGGGAGGAGCTTATTGCTTCGATCGTCGGTTGCATTGTTGCGCCCGCCGCAAACATCGCTGGTGCCATTGGCGCGCCTGCTTCGAACATCGCGAGCATCCTTTCAACGATCGAGGAGCGTGCGGAAGCCGCTTGAGCAACTGATGAACCCGCGTGGGGTTGAACCTGCCGCGTTGGAACACACTTAAAACGAACGGAACTGAAGAAATGGCTGATCTGAAAAAACTGGCTGAACAGATCGTGGGTCTGACCCTTCTGGAAGCCCAGGAACTGAAAACCATCCTCAAGGACGAGTATGGCATCGAGCCCGCCGCTGGTGGCGGTGTGATGATGGCTGCCGCTCCGGGCGCTGCTGCTGAAGCAGCCGAGGAGAAGACCGAGTTCGACGTCGTGCTGAAAAGCGCCGGCCCGAACAAGATCAACGTGATCAAGGAAGTCCGCACGATCACCGGACTTGGCCTGAAAGAAGCCAAGGACCTGGTCGAAGCGGGCGGCAAGGTCAAGGAAGGTGTCAACAAGGCGGAAGCCGAGGACATCAAGGGCAAGCTTGTCGCCGCTGGCGCCGAGGTTGACCTGGCCTGAGGCCTTTTGGGGCTTTGGCCCCTGAGAAAAATTGAGGCTGGAGGCGGAATTTCTGCCTCCAGCCGAACCTGTCTTAGCGAGCGTCTTTTCCCCGAAAGGGCGCTGGCTTAGGCGAGGTTTGAGGGCTCGGGAGCATGCCGGTGGGACGGTGCGCGGGAATAGAGTCCATTGCCTGATTTCGTGAGCGGCCCGCGCCCCTGGCCCCGGGGGGACGCGGCGACCGCACCAAACGAAAGGTGATAAGACGCATGTCGCACGCATACGTTGGCCAAAAGCGCATCCGCCGGTACTACGGCAAAATCCGCGAAGTTCTTGAAATGCCGAACCTGATCGAGGTGCAGAAAAGCTCCTACGATCTGTTCCTCAATTCCGGCGAGGCGGCAACGCCCACCGACGGCGACGGCATTCAGGGCGTATTCCAGTCGGTCTTTCCGATCAAGGATTTCAATGAGACTTCGGTGCTCGAGTTCGTTAAATACGAGCTGGAAAAGCCCAAGTACGACGTTGAGGAATGCCAGAGCCGCGACATGACCTATGCCGCACCGCTGAAGGTGACGCTGCGCCTGATCGTCTTTGATATCGACGAGGATACGGGTTCGAAATCGGTCAAGGACATCAAGGAACAAGACGTCTACATGGGCGACATGCCCCTGATGACGGGCAACGGCACGTTCATCGTGAACGGCACCGAAAGGGTTGTCGTCAGCCAGATGCACCGCTCGCCCGGCGTGTTCTTTGATCACGACAAGGGCAAGACGCATTCTTCGGGCAAGCTCTTGTTCGCCTGCCGGATCATCCCCTATCGCGGCTCGTGGCTCGACTTTGAATTCGACGCCAAGGATCTGGTGTTCTCGCGCATCGACCGTCGCCGCAAGCTGCCGGTGACGACGCTGCTGTATGCGCTTGGCATGGATCAGGAAGCGATCATGGACGCGTATTACGACACGGTCAGCTACAAGCTGGTCAAGAACAAGGGCTGGTCGACGAAGTTCTTCCCCGAGCGTGCGCGCGGGACACGTCCGACGCATGACCTGGTCGATGCGAAAACCGGCACCGTGATCGCCAAGGCAGGCGACAAGGTGACGCCGCGGCTGGTGAAAAAGCTGATCGACGACGGCAAGGTCAAGGATCTGCTGGTGCCGTTCGACGAGATCGTCGGACGCTTTGTCGCCAAGGACATCATCGACGAGAAGACCGGCGCGATCTATGCCGAGGCTGGTGATGAGCTGACCTGGGAGCTGGACAAGGACGGCGAGGTTAAAAGCGGAACCCTCAAGGACCTTATGGATGCCGGCATCACCGAGCTGCCGATCCTGGATATCGATAACGTCAACGTCGGCGCCTATATCCGCAACACGCTGGCCGCCGACAAGAACCTGAACCGCGATACAGCGTTGATGGATATCTACCGGGTACTTCGTCCCGGCGAGCCGCCGACCGTGGAAGCGGCGTCGGGCCTGTTCGATCAGCTGTTCTTCGACGGCGACCGCTACGACCTGTCCGCCGTCGGCCGGGTCAAGATGAACATGCGTCTCAATCTGGACGCGCCCGATACCCAGCGCACGTTGCGCCGCGAAGACATCATCGCCTGTATCAAGGCGCTGGTCGAACTGCGCGACGGTCGCGGCGATATCGACGACATCGACCACCTCGGCAACCGCCGGGTGCGTTCGGTGGGCGAGTTGATGGAGAACCAGTACCGCATCGGTCTGTTGCGCATGGAGCGCGCGATCAAGGAGCGGATGTCGTCGGTCGAGATCGACACGGTGATGCCGCAGGACCTGATCAACGCCAAGCCGGCGGCGGCGGCGGTGCGTGAATTCTTTGGCTCGTCGCAGCTGTCGCAGTTCATGGACCAGACCAACCCGCTGTCGGAAGTGACCCACAAGCGCCGTCTTTCCGCACTTGGGCCGGGCGGTCTGACGCGTGAGCGTGCAGGCTTTGAAGTGCGCGACGTGCACCCGACCCACTATGGCCGGATGTGCCCGATCGAGACGCCGGAGGGCCAGAACATCGGCCTGATCAACAGCCTCGCCACCTTCGCCCGCGTGAACAAATACGGCTTTATCGAAACGCCGTATCGCAAGGTCAAGAACGGGCAGGTCACCGACGACGTCATCTACATGTCGGCCACCGAAGAGATGCGCCACACCATCGCGCAGGCCAACGCGCGGCTTGACGCCAAGGGCAGGTTCGAGAACGAACTGGTCTCGACCCGCAAGGGCGGCGAGTTCATGCTGAACCCGTCGGACCAGGTCGATCTGATCGACGTCAGCCCGAAACAGCTGGTCTCGGTCGCGGCCTCGCTGATCCCGTTCCTCGAGAACGACGACGCGAACCGCGCGCTGATGGGGTCGAACATGCAGCGCCAGGCGGTACCGTTGCTGCAATCCGAGGCGCCGTTCGTCGGCACCGGGATCGAGGCCGTTGTGGCGCGCGATTCAGGTGCGTCGATCATGGCGCGGCGGACCGGTGTCATTGATCAGGTCGATGCGATGCGGATCGTTGTCCGTGCCACCGACGATCTGGACGCGGGCGACCCGGGCGTCGACATCTACCGGCTGCGCAAGTTCAAGCGCTCGAACCAGTCCTCGACGATAAACCAGCGTCCGCTGGTCAAGGTCGGCGATACGGTGACCGAAGGCGAAGTGATCGCCGACGGCCCCTGCACGGATATGGGCGAACTGGCCCTAGGCAAGAACGTGGTCGTCGCGTTCATGCCGTGGAATGGCTACAATTACGAGGACTCGATCCTGATTTCCGAGCGGATCCATCGCGACGACGTCTTTACCTCGATCCATATCGACGAATACGAGGTCGCGGCGCGCGATACCAAGCTTGGCCCGGAAGAGATCACCCGCGATATCCCGAACGTCGGCGAGGAAGCTTTGCGCAACCTCGACGAGGCGGGCATCGTCTATATCGGCGCCGAAGTGCAGCCGGGCGATATCCTGGTCGGCAAGATCACCCCCAAGGGCGAGTCGCCCATGACGCCCGAGGAAAAGCTGCTGCGTGCGATCTTCGGTGAAAAGGCTTCGGACGTGCGCGACACAAGCTTGCGTCTGCCGCCGGGCGCGTTCGGCACGATCGTCGAAGTGCGGGTCTTCAACCGTCACGGCGTCGAAAAGGACGAACGCGCGCTGCAGATCGAGCGCGAAGAGGTCGAGCGTCTGGCGCGCGACCGCGACGACGAACAGGCGATCCTCGAGCGCAACATCTATGGGCGTCTGCAGTCGATGATCATGGGCAAGACCGCCGTGAAGGGGCCGAAAGGCGTCAAGGCAAACTCGAAGATCACCGAAGAACTGCTCGGCACGCTGTCGCGCGGTCAATGGTGGCAGCTGGCGCTTGGCGCCGAGAAGGACGCCAAGGCCGTCGAGGCGCTGAACGATCAGTTCGAGGCGCAGAAGCGCGCACTTGAGCATCGCTTCGAGGACAAGGTCGAAAAGGTCCGTCGCGGCGACGATCTGCCCCCCGGCGTGATGAAGATGGTCAAGGTCTTCGTCGCGGTGAAGCGCAAGTTGCAGGCCGGCGACAAGATGGCCGGACGGCACGGCAACAAGGGCGTCGTATCCAAGGTCGTGGCGATGGAGGACATGCCCTTCCTCGCCGATGGCACGCCGGTCGATCTGGTGCTGAATCCGTTGGGTGTGCCCAGCCGGATGAACGTGGGCCAGATTTTGGAAACCCACATGGGCTGGGCCGCGCGTGGTCTGGGCCTCAGCATCGACGAGGCGCTGAAGGACTATCGGCGCTCGGGCGATCTGAAGCCGGTGAAAGAGGCGATGAAGACTGCCTATGGCGATGAGGTCTACAAAGAGGTCTTCAGCAAGGCCACCGACGAGCGGTTGATCGAAAGCGCCGAGACGGTGACCCGTGGCGTGCCGATTGCCACACCGGTCTTCGATGGCGCCAAGGAAGCCGACGTGAACGACGCGCTGATCCGGGCGGGCTTTGACCAGTCTGGCCAGTCGATCGTCTTTGACGGACGCTCGGGCGAGCAGTTCACCCGGCCGGTGACGGTAGGCGTGAAATACATGCTGAAGCTGCACCACCTTGTCGACGACAAGCTGCATGCCCGCTCGACCGGTCCTTACTCGCTGGTGACGCAGCAACCGCTGGGCGGCAAGGCCCAGTTCGGCGGCCAGCGTCTGGGCGAGATGGAAGTCTGGGCGCTGGAAGCTTACGGTGCTGCCTACACGTTGCAGGAGATGCTGACCGTCAAGTCGGATGACGTGGCGGGGCGCACCAAGGTCTACGAGTCCATCGTCAAGGGCGAGGACAACTTTGAGGCCGGCGTGCCGGAAAGCTTCAATGTGCTCGTCAAGGAAGTACGGGGCCTCGGCCTCAACATGGAACTCCTGGATGCGGAGGAGACGGAATAACGGTGCATGCAAGCACGCACCCTACCCCAAGCCGGTAGGGTGCGTGGTTTCCACGCACCGATCCTCCCCACCCGCGCCATTTCAAGGATGTGAAGATGAACCAGGAACTGACAACCAACCCGTTCAACCCGCTTGCGGCACCGAAGACGTTCGACGAGATCAAGATCTCGCTGGCGAGCCCTGAGCGGATTCTCTCGTGGTCCTACGGCGAGATCAAGAAGCCCGAGACGATCAACTACCGGACCTTCAAGCCCGAGCGCGATGGTCTGTTCTGTGCCCGTATCTTTGGCCCGATCAAGGATTACGAATGCCTCTGCGGCAAATACAAGCGCATGAAGTATCGCGGTGTCGTCTGCGAAAAGTGTGGCGTCGAGGTGACCTTGCAAAAGGTGCGCCGCGAGCGGATGGGCCATATCGAACTGGCCGCCCCCGTCGCGCACATCTGGTTCCTGAAATCGCTACCGTCGCGGATCGGCCTCATGCTCGACATGACGCTGCGCGATCTTGAGCGTATCCTCTACTTCGAGAACTACGTCGTCATCGAGCCGGGTCTGACCGACCTGACCTATGGCCAGCTGATGAATGAAGAAGACTACATGGACGCGCAGGACCAGTACGGTACTGACGCATTGACCGCCAACATCGGCGCCGAGGCGATCCGCGAAATGCTGTCGCAGATCGACCTTGAAGCGACCGCCGAGCAGCTGCGCGAGGAGCTGAAAGAGGCCACTGGCGAGCTGAAGCCGAAGAAGATCATCAAGCGGCTGAAGATCGTCGAGAACTTCCTCGAGTCGGGCAACCGGCCCGAGTGGATGGTGCTGACCGTGGTTCCGGTGATCCCGCCGGAACTGCGCCCGTTGGTGCCGCTGGATGGTGGCCGGTTTGCCACGTCCGACCTCAACGATCTCTACCGCCGGGTGATCAACCGCAACAACCGCCTGAAGCGGCTGATCGAGCTGCGCGCGCCCGACATCATCATCCGCAACGAAAAGCGGATGCTGCAGGAATCGGTCGATGCCCTCTTTGACAACGGCCGTCGTGGCCGGGTGATCACCGGTGCCAACAAGCGCCCGCTGAAATCGCTCAGCGACATGCTGAAAGGCAAGCAGGGCCGCTTCCGCCAGAACCTTCTGGGCAAGCGCGTCGACTTCTCCGGCCGTTCGGTCATCGTGACCGGGCCGGAACTGAAGCTGCACCAGTGCGGGTTGCCGAAAAAGATGGCGCTGGAGCTGTTCAAGCCGTTCATCTATTCGCGGCTTGAGGCGAAAGGGCTCTCATCCACCGTCAAGCAGGCGAAAAAGCTGGTCGAGAAAGAGCGTCCCGAGGTCTGGGACATTCTGGATGAGGTGATCCGCGAGCATCCTGTGATGCTGAACCGGGCGCCGACGTTGCACCGTCTGGGCATCCAGGCGTTTGAGCCGATCCT
>JBBKVJ010000295.1:0-3972 GCA_037968375.1 Paracoccaceae bacterium
GGTCTGCTCTGCCTCATACCGCTGAATTCTCCGTCAGCGTGATTTGAGACGGAGTATATCAGGAAAATGGCAGGTTGTCAGCGCTTTATGCGGTTATCCTCAAACAAGTCGCCCGTGGCAGTGCTTGAACTTGTTGCCCGATCCGCAGGGGCAGGCCTCGTTCCGGCCCGGCGTACCCCATGTCGTGACATCGGTTTCGTCAAATCCGGGCCGCGCACCGGATGCCGATGCCTGGGCATTAGCGCCCGCACCGACCGGCTCTGGCACCGGTTGCGCTGCCGGCGGGGCAGAGGCCGTGGCAGACGCATCTGGCGGAGCCGCCGCGCGGGCCTGCGCCACCATCTGCTGCATCATCTTTTCCTGCTCTTCCTTGCTGAGCGGACGGACGCGCGACAGTTTCTGCGTCACCTCTTCACGCAGCGAATCCAGCAGCGTTTCAAACAGGGCGAAGCTTTCGTTCTTGTATTCGTTCAAGGGGTCGCGCTGGGCATAGCCACGAAACCCGATGACCGAGCGCAGGTGCTCCAGCGTCAGAAGATGCTCGCGCCATTTGCCGTCGATGGTCTGCAGCAGGAACTGCTTTTCGACCTGACGCATCGTATCGGACCCGAAGGCCTCGGTTTTCTCGGCCATCAGGGCGTCGCTGGCGGCGGCCAGACGCTCGATCATCTCGGCCTGATCGACACCCTCTTCCTCGGCCCAGTCCGCCACCGGCACGTCGAGGCCCATCTTTTCCGCGATCTCAATCGCCAGACCTTCTGTATCCCACTGATCAGCATAGCTTTTTGGCGGCAGGTATTCGTCGACAAGGTCTTCGATCACCTGATGGCGCATGTCGCCGATGATCTCGGACAGGTCCTCGGCCTCCATGATCTCGCGGCGCTGGCCGAAGATCACCTTGCGCTGCTCGTTCATCACGTCATCAAATTTCAACAGCTGCTTGCGGATGTCGAAGTTGCGGCCTTCAACCTTGGCCTGTGCCTTTTCCAACGACTTGTTCACCCAAGGGTGCACGATTGCCTCGCCTTCCTTCATGCCCAGCGACGACAGCACCTTGTCCAGCCGTTCCGAGCCGAAGATGCGCATCAGATCATCTTCCAGCGACAGGAAGAACGACGACAGGCCGGGATCACCCTGACGGCCCGAGCGGCCGCGCAGCTGATTGTCGATGCGGCGACTTTCGTGGCGTTCGGTGGCCAGCACGAAAAGGCCGCCCGCCGCGATCACGGCGGCCTTTTCGTCGGCATGTTCGGCTTCGATCCGGGTACGGATTTCATCCGGATGCGCCTCGGGATCGTCGGCCAGCGCCTCAAGCACTTTCATCTCGACATTGCCGCCCAGCTGAATATCGGTGCCGCGCCCGGCCATGTTGGTGGCGATGGTCACCGCCCCCAGCTTGCCCGCATCGGCGATGATCTGCGCCTCTTTCTCGTGCTGGCGCGCGTTCAGCACGTTGTGCGGCACCTTGGCCTCGGTCAGCAGGTCCGACAGCGATTCCGATTTCTCGATCGACGTGGTGCCAACCAGGATCGGCTGGCCCTTGGCATGCGATTCCTGAATCGTCTCGACGACCGAGGCGTATTTCTCGCGCCCGGTGCGAAACACCTGATCGTGCTCATCAACGCGTCCAACCGGGCGGTTGGTCGGAATCTCGACCACACCCAGCCCGTAGATCTGCATGAATTCCTCGGCCTCGGTCGACGCGGTGCCGGTCATCCCCGCCAGCTTGCCGTACAGCCGGAAGTAATTCTGGAAAGTCACGCTGGCCAACGTCACGTTCTCGGGCTTGATATCGGCGTCTTCCTTGGCCTCGATAGCCTGATGCAGACCGTCCGACAGCCGCCGACCGGCCATCATCCGCCCGGTGAACTCGTCGATCAGCATCACCTCGCCGTCGCGGACAATATAATCCTTGTCCTTGGTGAACAGCTTGTGCGCCTTCAGCGCCTGGTTCAGGTGGTGGACGATCGTGGTGCTTTCGGGATCATACAGCGACTGATCCTCGGGCAGGATCCCCATAGCGTGCAGGCGTTCTTCGGCAAATTCGTTGCCGTCTTCGGAAAGCGTTGCGCTGCGGGCCTTTTCGTCCAGCACGAAATGCTCGTCAGTGATCTCGGGGATCAGTGCATTGATGCTGCGGTACAGTTCGGATCGGTCCTGTGTCGGCCCCGAAATGATCAGCGGTGTGCGCGCCTCGTCGATCAGGATGCTGTCCACCTCGTCGACGATGGCGAAGAAATGTTCGCGCTGACTCATCTCCTCGATCGAGGATTTCATGTTGTCGCGCAGATAGTCGAACCCCAGCTCGTTATTCGTCGTATAGGTGATGTCGGCGCGGTAAGCCTCGCGTTTTTCGGCCTCGGGCTGCTGCGGCACGACGATGCCGGTGGTCAGGCCCAGTTGGCCATAAACCTTGCCCATCCAGTCGGCATCGCGGCGCGCCAGATAGTCGTTCACGGTGACGATATGCACGCCCTTGCCGGCCAGCGCGTTCAGATAGGCCGGAAAGGTCGCGACCAGGGTCTTGCCCTCGCCGGTCTTCATCTCGGCAATATTACCCTGATGCAGAAAGATGCCGCCCATCAGCTGCACGTCGAAGGCGCGCAGTCCAAGGGCACGGCGCGCCGCCTCGCGGCAGTTGGCAAAGGCCTCGGGCAGAAGATCGTCCAGGCTTTCGCCCTTTTGCGCGCGCAGCGACAGGGCCTCGGTCCTGGCCTTGATCTCGTCGTCGCTCAGCTTTTCAAATTCCGGCTCCAGGGCGTTGATCTTGTCGACCAGCGGCTGCACCGCCTTGATCTTGCGGTCGTTGGCGGTGCCGAACACCTTTTTCGTAATCGTTCCGATGCCCAGCATGTTCTTCCCAAATTCCGCTCTGACGCAGTCGTGCAAGAGATCGCCTTGCCCGCCCCGGCGCACCACAATAGATAAGGGCGCAAGTTCGATAGGCCGCCCCGCGCTCTTGGACCTGAGCGATGTAAGGGGAGGGTCTTGAAGTGTCAACGTCGCCTCACGCAGGCGACACGAAACCGGAGTGTCCCGATGACCCTGATGAAACACCTTCTGTGCAGCGCTGCACTGGCAGCACTGACGCTGACGCCTGCGACCGCGCAGGAGGCCACCACCGAAGCCCCCGCCGAAACTGCTGCCGTGACGCCTGCGGGGACCAGCGATGCCGATGCCAATACCGTCGTCGCCACAGTGAATGGGCAGGAGATTACGCTGGGTCACATGATCGTGGCGCGGGCGCGGCTGGACCAGCAGTATCAGGCACTGCCCGACGAGATGCTGTTTTCCGGCATCCTCGACCAGCTGGTGCAGCAACTGGCGCTGGGCGCCTCGGTCGATGGCACGCTGTCGAAAGGCTCGGAACTGGCCCTGGAGAACGAGCGCCGGTCGTTCCTGGCGGGCGAGGCCTTGTCACAGATCGCACAGGGCGCGGTGTCCGAAGACGACCTGAACGCGCTTTATGCCGAGCGCTTTGCCGGCGCCGAGCCGTCCGACGAATTCAACGCCGCGCATATCCTTGTCGAAACCGAAGAGGAAGCAGCCGCGATCAAGGCGGAAATCGACGGCGGTGCTGATTTTGCCGAGGTTGCGCGGACCAAGTCAACCGGCCCTTCGGGCCCGAACGGTGGTGATCTGGGCTGGTTCGAAAAGGGCATGATGGTGGCCGAGTTCGAAACCGCGGTGCTGGAGATGGAGCCCGGTCAGGTGTCGGGTCCGGTGCAGACGCAGTTCGGCTGGCACATCATCAAGCTGAACGAAACGCGCCTGAAAGAGGCGCCTGGGCTGGATGATGTCCGCGACGAGCTGACCGAGGAATTGCAGCGCGCCGCCATCGACGGGGCGATTGCAACCGCCACCGAGGCGGCAGAGATCGTGCGCCTGGATGACGGCGTGGACCCGACTGTTCTGCGCAATCTCGATCTGATCTCGCAATAACGACGCCAAAAGGGGGACGCGGCCATGGCC
>JBBKVJ010000296.1:0-4106 GCA_037968375.1 Paracoccaceae bacterium
GATCAAGACCGCCGAGATGGTGAAATACACATCGAACACTTGGCGTGCGGTCAAGGTTACCTTTGCAAATGAGATCGGCAATATCGCCAAGGCATCAGGCATCGACGGGCAGACCGTCATGGAAATCCTGTGCTCTGACGACAAGATCGCAATGAGCAAATATTTCATGCGCCCCGGTTTTGCGTTCGGCGGATCCTGCCTGCCAAAAGACGTGCGCGCGCTAAAGTATCTGGCGGGCAGCACTGGCACCCATCATCATATCCTAAGTGCGGTTCTGGAAGCCAATGAGGCGCAGATCGCCAAAGCAGAACAGATGGTCATTGCCTCTGGCACCAAAAAGGTTGGCTTTGTCGGGATTTCCTTCAAACCCGGCACCGATGACCTGCGGGAAAGTCCGCTGATCTCACTGGCTGCACGGCTGATTGATCAGGGCATTGATGTCTCGATCTATGACCCCTTTGTGCAGGAAGCCTATGACACCGGTACGCCGGGTGCGGGTCGCGGCAATGACGATGTCCCCGACCTAGAGCAGCGCTTGATCAAGGATCTTGATGCATTGATCGAGGGTGCTGGCACGATCCTTGTGGGCAACCACTATGGCGAGACCGTCGAGAGGCTTAAGAAAGCCGCGACTGAACGCCCCGTTGTCGATCTGACCCGTCTTAATCGCGAGATGGTATCAGACGATCAGTACCAAGGCATCTGCTGGTAATACCCGAATTGGAGGCGTGTCACGAATGCTGATGGCATTGACACATTTGGCATACTTCAGTGTGGCCATCTTGCTTTTGTGCGCCGTTCCCCAGGGTTTCCTGGGGGACATGCAAGGCGCGCAGGGCACGGTGCTGGTCATCGGAACGCTTGGCATATGGCGTTACAGTTGGGCGATGATCAACTTTTCACGTGCGCTGTATTTCAAGCTGCGCGTCTATCCCCGTTGGCGCAAAGCGCGTCATGCCCGCTTTGACCAAAGCACGGCGCGCCACCACTGCTATTTCATGGTCACCAGCTTTATGGTGGATCAGGACGTAACACTGCCTGTGTACCGTTCGATTTTTCGCGCAGCCATGGCGGCGCGGGATGGGGCAACCATTGTGGCATCGGTTGTGGATGGCATGGACGACCGCCTGATCCGCGACATCTACCGCGCCATGAACATTGATCCCACCCACGTCAAACTGGTGATCGACCGTATTAAATCCAGCGGAAAACGGGATGCGATGCAAAAGGCGTTGCGCATTCTGGCCAGCTTTTCGCCGACGCATAATGATATCATGGTCTTTGTGGATGGTGACACCCTGGTGCCCGAAGACGTCTGGGCGAAAGCCGCACCGGTGTTTACCGACAACAAAACTGGCGCGCTGACGACGGATGAGGCGGCGATCATTGATCAGGTTGGCCTGTTTCAGGACTGGTTCAAGCTGCGGTTTAACCAGCGCCAGGTGATGATGTGTTCCATGGGCCTGTCCAATCGGGTTCTGACACTGACCGGCCGGATGAGCGTTTTTCGCGCGGACCTTGCTGCTGATCCTTCGTTTTCGCGCGCCGTCGGGCAGGATTTTCTGGATCACTGGCGTTTGGGCCGGGTCAATTTCCTGACCGGCGATGATAAATCAACATGGTTCTGGTTGTTGTCGCGCGGGTATCAGACCGCCTATCTGCCGGATGTCCAAAGCCGCAGCTACGAGACGCAGCCGAGTGACTATTTCTTTGACAGTGCCAAGACGCTTATGGTGCGCTGGTTTGGCAATATGATGCGGACCAATGGTCGCGCCATTGCCATGGGACCGCGCGACATGGGGTTTTTCACGTGGTGGTCGATCCTGGATCAGCGGGTCAGTTGCTGGACTACGCTCGTCGGCCCGATTTCTGTCCTGATCACAGCACTGCTGTCCACGGCCATCGTAATTCCGTTGTACATAAGTTGGGTCATGGTAACCCGCTACATGTTCTGCGCATATATTGCGGGCTTCAATCGTGAATGGTTCCCGGTCACGCACCCCTTTATCCTTTACTTTGGCCAGGTTTCGGGGGCCATCATCAAGACATTCGTGCTTTTCCGGCTGGACCGCCAGAAATGGACGCGCCAAGGATCGGCCGGGGGAAGTGGCCAGGTCATCGCGCTGAATGACCGTCTAAAAATGGCGGAAAGTACTGCATATCATGGACTGGCCTATGCGTGGCTGACGCTGGCGATCATGTATCTGAACACGTTGGAATAGGCACTAAAGATGACCGATCACGCCAACAAAGATTCACTTCCAGCCCCTGCCGTTCCGGCGGGTTTTGGGCTTGAAAACGAGCATCCGATGCTGACCATGCCGTTTTCCCTTAAGTTGGGAAATGAATGGATCGAAGGCAAACGGATCTCGGTCACCGAGATAGAGATAGCGGCATCCAATGAATCGTTCGTCGCGGGCACCAAGGAGCTGGCGACGCTTAGCTTTCCGTTTGAGGATCTGGCGATCAACCTGACAGCAGAAGTCACGGCGACAAACCGGGGCAACAGAGACACAGGTGTGGTGCTGTTCTCGGAACCCACCGGCGCGCATCTGGCGCATCTGCGATATATTCTAAATTCCTATATCGCCGGTGATCTGGTCACGCTGAAAGGACTGATGAGTTATAGCGGCCCGACCCAGCCCAAAGCACCCAGGGCCGCCGAGAAAAAGTCGGTGCGCGACAGGATCAGGTCAATTGGCCTGGCGATTGCGTCTTTGATCATAGCCTTTGCTGCAAGCTATGTCGTGTTTTCCCGCTATACGTCATCCTACGAAATGCACCCGGTTTTCATCGACCGTGCGGGTCTGGGCATGCAGGCCACTGTGGCCGGGCAAGTCACCTATCTGAACCCCGATGCGACGGACGGCGAAGTTGCCTATTCCATCGCGTCAACCACCGGGGATGTGCTTAGTTTCCAAATGCCCCGTGAAGGCCAGGTCACCCTGGCCAGTGAAATTTTTGAAGGCGCAACTGTCCTCCCAACAGACTTAATTCTGACAATTTTCGACGATACGTCTGAATTAAGGTTAAGGACAATGATCAGTATCGAAGGACTGACCCGAGCGTTGCAAGGCGATCCAGTGACAATCGAGTTAAGCGACGGGCGAAGTCTTCCCGCTGCAATCAATGTGCGCGATACAACACGCGCAGCGACCCTTCGAGGAGATCTATTCGTTCCAATTGACCTGACAGTGAAAGACGGAAGTCTTGAACTATCAGATACAAACAAGTCGGCGCGGCTGCGGTTGTCCAAGACACTGCTAGGGGCGATTGGCTTTGGGCAGGAGCAAGAAGAATGACACGGATTACGCCTCTTATCATATGCGGTGGAAACGGTACTCGACTTTGGCCGCTTTCCCGCAAGCATAGCCCGAAACAGTTCCAGCGCATCGGCGGTGCCGACAGTCTTACCTTTTTCCAATCCGCCGTGCAGCGCCACCGCGCGCCGATCTTTACCGACCCTGTGATCGTGACCGGCCGCATCCATGAAGGCACCGTGAAAGCGCAGTTGCAGGAATTGCAGGTCCACGCGCGCATCATATGCGAACCGATGGGGCGCAATACCGGACCCGCCGTTCTGGCCGCAGCAGAAATGATGCTGGCCGAAGACCCCGACACAGTTTTCGTAGTCGTGCCTGCTGATCACGTGATTGAGGGCGATCTTGCAGGGTCAATCGGCGCCTGCCTGCCCGCAGCCCAAGCGGGTCAGATTGTCACTTTTGGCATAAAACCGCGATTCGCGGAATCAGGCTTTGGCTATATCGTCGATGGTGGCCCGATGGACGGCTTTGAACCGGTACGCCGTGTTGATCGGTTTGTCGAAAAGCCGGCGGTACCCGTGGCCGAGGCGTTGATCAAAGCCGGTGGTGCCTACTGGGCCTCGGGTATCTCGATGTTTTCCGCGTCGACAATTCGCGACGAATATCGCAAATTTGACCCAGAAACTGCCGAACTGATCGCGCAATCCGTGGTGGACGCAAAAGTCGAAGAAGGCACGCTTCATCTTGCGTCGGGCAGCTTTGGTCAGGCCGAAAGCCTGCCAACGGAAAGTGCCGTTTTTGAACGGACTGAACGCATCGCGCTGGCCCCATTGGATGTGAAAT
>JBBKVJ010000297.1:0-5159 GCA_037968375.1 Paracoccaceae bacterium
GAGTAGGCGGATGCCGTCAGCCGCCAACGCCACCGCCCGCCGCCGCGTGTCATGAAAATCGGCATTGCCCGCATCGACGATCACGTCGCCCCGCTGCAGCAACGGCCGGTAGAGGGCGATCTGATCGTCCACCGGCGCGCCCGCAGGCACCATCAGCAAAACCACGCGCGGGCTGCCCAGCGCCGCAACCAAGGCCTCGGGCGTCTCGGCAGCCGTGACCCGGTCCGCCAACGCCCCGGCCTCGCCCAGAAACTCGGGGATCCGCGTTGCCGTGCGGTTCGTCACGACAACGCGAAACCCCTTCTCGGCAATGTTCAGCGCCAGCGCCGATCCCATCGTGCCCAGCCCCACCAAGCCGATCCTTGCGCCACCCGTCACACCGTCTGCCATGCCGACCTCCCTTGTGTCCGTCAGATCCAAGCTAGCCCGGACGCATCCCGGCTCCAGCCCGAGGTCGCAGGCTCAGGCCCCCAGAAAATCCCGTTTCCCCAGGACCACACCATTGTGGCGCAGAATGTCGAACGCCGTCGTGGCATGGAAATAGAAGTTCGGCAGAGCGAAATGCGTCAGATAGCGCAAGCCGTCGAAGGTCTGCTCGCCCGAGCGCATCTTCAGCGTGATTTCGCGCCCCGCCGCATCGGCAAAGGCTTCGGGTTTGAAGCCTTCGACCTGCCCCCGCGCCTTGGCAACCCGCACCTTCAGCCCGGCGAAATCGCTTTCGGTGTCAGGCGTCGCAGGCGGCTCTTGCCCCGACAAGCGGTAGGCCGAGCGCACCGCGAAATCGCAGGTCAACTGCACTTGCCGGGTAAAATTCAGCATGTCGGGATACAGCCGGAACCCCAGAACCGCCGCCGGGTCGATCTCTTTCTCGGCGCAATGCGCCTCGGCCTTGCCGAGAACGGCCTCCAGCGCGGTCAGTTGCTGGACAATGGGCGGCACCAGATGGTCATACATGAATCGGTTTCCTTCGGCCCCCGACAGCACCTGCCCGGGGATCGGTCAGGATCGCATCGAACGCGGCCAGGACATTAACAGCAACCACCGAACGACCGCCAGTCTGAGCAGCAAGCTCAAACTCCCAGACACCAGCGCATGACCGCCTTTTGCGCGTGCAGCCGGTTCTCCGCCTCATCGAAGATCACCGAATGCGGGCCGTCCATCACCGCACTTGTCGCCTCGTCGTCGCGGTGGGCGGGCAGGCAGTGCATGAACAGCGCGTCGGGCTTGGCCTTGGCCATCAGCGCCTCGTTCACCTGATAGCCGCGCAGCTGGTTGTGGCGCCGCTCGCGCGCCGATTGGGGATCGTGCATCGAGACCCAGGTGTCGGTGACCACGACATCGGCACCCGCCACCGCCGCCTCCGGATCGCGCACGATCAGGGCCTTCACGCCGCGCCCGCGCGCGAACTCCAGTACGGAGGGTTCGGGGTCAAGCGTCTCGGGCCCGGTGAAGGTCAGATCGAACCCGAACTGCCCCGCCGCATGCAGCCACGAAGCGCAGGTATTGTTGCCGTCGCCTGACCACACCACCTTGCGCCCCGCGATCGGGCCGCGATGTTCCTCATAGGTCATCACGTCGGCCATGATCTGGCACGGATGGGTGCGATTGGTCAGGCCGTTGATTACCGGCACCGTGGCATGGTCGGCCATTTCCAGCAGCGTCGCCTCTTCGAAGGTGCGGACCATGATCAGATCGACATAGCGCGACAACACCTGGGCGGTGTCGGCGATGGTCTCGCCGTGGCCAAGCTGCATGTCGGCACCTGACAGAACCAGCGTCTGGCCACCCATCTGGCGCACGCCGACATCGAAACTGACCCGGGTCCGGGTCGAGGGCTTCTCGAAGATCAGCGCCACCATCCGGCCCGCCAGCGGCTGCTCGCGGTCGGGTTCACCCTTGGGGCGCCCGAGTCGCGCCGCCTTCATCGCCAGCGCAGAGTCGATCATCTGCCGCAGCGCGTCGGGGTCGGTTTTGTGGATGTCGAGGAAGTGCTGCATGGGTTCGCTTTCTGACAGAGGGCGAAGGGGGCTGTCTGCCCCCCGGCCTTACGGCCTCCCCCCGACGGTATTTTTGACAAAAGGAAGGCGTGAAGGGATCAGCGGGCTATCGGGCCGGGCGCCCATCGCAGGCGGGTTGCAGGTCTCATGCCGCTGCGGCCTTTAGGGCGGCTGCGGCACGGTCGAGGCGGGCGACGGCTTCGGCGATGTCCGCGTCGGTCAGGTTGAGGGGCGGCAAGAGCCGGATCACGTTGTCGGCGGCGGGCACAGTCAACAGCGCCTCGGCGTAACCAGCCTTGACGATATCGGTGTTCAGCGCCCGGCACTTCAGGCCCAGCATCAGGCCCTGACCGCGCACGCCCTCGAACACTTCCGGATGCGCCGCGATCAGGCCTTCCAGTTTTTGCCGGAACAGCCCCGCCTTGCGGTTGACCTCGTCGAGAAAGCCCTTTTCCGAAACGATCTTCATCACCGCAAGCCCGACCGCGCAGGCCAGTGGATTGCCGCCATAGGTCGAACCATGCGTGCCCGCAACCATCGCCGCCGCTGCCGCCTCAGTCGCCAGAAGAGCACCCAGCGGAAAGCCGCCGCCGATACCCTTGGCGACCATCATGATATCGGGCTCGACCCCGGCCCATTCATGCGCGAACAGCTTGCCGGTCCGGCCCATGCCGCATTGTACCTCGTCGAGGATCAGCAATGCGCCGGTCGCGTCGCAGAGATCCCTCAGGCCCTTCAGGCACTGGTCCGGCAAGGGCCGGATGCCGCCCTCGCCCTGGATCGGCTCGATCATCACCGCCGCCGTCTTCGGCCCGACAGCGGCGCGCAGCGCCTCGTGATCGCCCCAGGGCAGATGCACGAACCCCGGCATGAGCGGCCCGAAGCCCTTGATCATCTTTTCCGATCCAGCGGCGGCGATGGCACCCGTCGAGCGGCCATGAAACGACCCCTCGAAAGTGACGATCTCGGGGCGATCTTCGCCTTTGTCGAACCAGTATCTGCGCACCATCTTGATCGCCAGTTCGGCCGCCTCGGTGCCCGAATTGGTAAAGAATACCGTATCGGCAAATGTCGCCTCGACCAGCGCATCGGCCAGCGCCTGCTGCTGCGGGATCTGATAGAGGTTCGACAGATGCCAGACCTTGCCCGCCTGTTCGGTCAGCGCCGCGATCAGTGCCGGATTGGCGTGGCCCAGCGCGTTGACCGCGATCCCGGCACCAAGGTCGAGGAACCGTCGCCCGTCGGCCTCGATCAGCCAGGCGCCTTCGCCACTGACAAAGCTCAGGGGGGCGCGGTTGTAGGTCGGCAGCACGGTCGGGATCATCGGGGCATCCTTGCAAATGGAAGGCCAATGGGTGCCTGAGGCGATGGGCCAAGTCAACGATGTGGGGCAATGCGCGCGGGCGCGCAGGATCGCACGGCGTCAGAGCCGGCAGCGTCGGCGCAAGGCAGCGGTCAAAAGGTGGGCGGGCGCGATCATGGCGCCCGATTACGCCAGGTCAGGCGGTCTGTAAAGATGGCGCGGCAGGTGCGGCGGGTGTCGCACCCGGGGCCACCACCGCCCGACGGTAAAGATGCCAGGTCGCATGACCGAAAAGTGGCAGCACGATTGCCAAACCCAGCAGAGCCGGGATGGCGCCCAGCGCCAGCGACACCGCAACCAAGAGGCCCCAGGCCGCCACCGTGCGCGGATTGCGCCGAGCAACCCTGATCGAGGTCGCCACCGCCACCGGTACGCCGACATTGCGGTCGATCAGCAGCGGGAACGACACCAGGCTTATCGCCAGTACCGCGGTGGCAAAGACAAAGCCGACACCGACGCCCAGAACCACCATCGCCCAGCCTGCCGGTGTGGTCAGCACATCCAGCGCGAACTGACCCGGCGAGGTCGGCGGCTCGGGCCCCATCGTCAGCCGCCAGATCCAGTGCGCCGCCACCAGCCAGGCCACGAACAGCGCCAGAAGATAGCCGCCCAGCACCACGATGGCGCCAAAGGACGGTGCTGAAAACACCGAAAACGCGTCGCCCCAGCCGGCACTCAACCCCGTCTCGCGCCGCCGGCTCAACTCGTAGATGCCGACCGCCGCGATCGGCCCCAGCAGCGCGAAGCCCGAGATCAGCGGAAACAGCAAGGGAATGAGATCGTTGTTGAAGGCGAACCAGGCCAGGGTCAGACCGATGAACGGGTAGAGGAGGCAGTAGAAGATCACATCGCTGCGCAAAGCCGCGAAATCCTCGGCGCCGTGCCGCAGCGCGTCGCGGATATCGTCCAGCGTGATATCGCGGACCTGCGGCACCTCGCCGGTATCGCCACCCAGCGCCGCCGCAGTCGATCCCACATGCTGGCTTGCCCCCGCCAGCCCCTGCGCGATCCATGACAGCGGATTCCCGATCGTTCTGGCCATGCCGTTCCCCTTTGCGGTCGACAAAAGTGCGCCAGCGATCATGCAAGAAAACCGACGCCGGGCGCCCGATGGTTCGTAACCCATCATAGCAGGTTCGCGCCTTGTCGTCCCACACGACAGCGCGATCTTGCAAAACCGCGCCGCAGGTTTCGAAGCGGCGCTTGTAACCCCCCCTCCGGAAGGCGTAGATAGAGGCAACGGAATTCCTCAAAGCGCGGGGCCGCATCGGTATAAGTTGCGGCGACCGGCCTTTGTCATGCGGAGGTCAAGGCGATGTCCTGGACAGACGAGCGCGTCGATGTGCTGAAGAAAATGTGGTCTGAGGGTCAGTCGGCCAGCCAGATCGCCAAGGAACTGGGCGGCGTCACCCGCAATGCGGTGATCGGCAAGGTCCATCGCCTGGGCCTGTCGAACCGCGCCGGTGCGCCGGTCAGTCCCGGCGCCAAGGATGAGGCCGCGCCGGATACCAAACCGGCTGCCGAGACGGCCAAGGCCGAGCCGCGTCCGAAACCCACGCTGGTCAAATCCGACCCGCCCGCCACCGAAGAGGCGCGTCCGGCGCCGATGCCGCAGGTCCGCAAGCCGTTCATCGCCGGTCAGCCGCTGCCGCCGCAGCCCTCGGCGAACGAGATCAGCCCCGAGGCGCTGGCCTCGGTGCGCGAGGTCGAGAAAGGCTCCAAGCGCATCTCTTTGATGGAACTGACCGAACGCACCTGCAAATGGCCGGTGGGCGATCCGGCAACGGATGATTTCTGGT
>JBBKVJ010000298.1:0-3925 GCA_037968375.1 Paracoccaceae bacterium
CTGCAGTTCACCCTGACCGCCGAGGCGCGGGTCGCGATACGGACCGACAGGGACGGCGACGAGGTCGATCCCTATCTGGCGCTTCTGGCCTCGGATGGCGCGGTGCTGGGCGAGGATGACGACGGCGCGGGCAGTTTCAATGCGTTCCTTGACCTGACGCTGGCCGCCGGCACCTATTGCGCGCAGATCAGGCCCTATGCAGCCGTGACCGAAACCGAGCTTGAGATGACGTTGCAGATCGCCACAGGCGCCGCGGCCGAGGCGATCGCCGCATCCGTGCCCAAGACCTCGGCAGCGGTCGATCCCACCGACCTGTGCACCGACCCCGCACTGCTGGCCGACGTCGGTCAGGCACTGGCGCCGGGTCTCGGGCGACTGCCGCTGACAGCAGAGGTGCCGCAGGGCGCACGGCGCGACTGGCGCCTGACGGTAAGTGCTGCGATGGCATTTCAGGCCGATGCGACCAGTTCCGCCTTTGATACGACCCTGAAGCTGGTCGATGGCGCCGGCGCGGTGGTGGCCGAGAATGACGATGGCGACACCATGGGCACCGACAGCCGGATCGCGGTCAACCTGCAGCCCGGCAGCTATTGCCTAAGCCTGTCGGGGTTCGACGGTGGCGGCGGCGCAGCAGAGGTGGTGCTGACCGATACGCCCGAGGATCCGATCATCGGCGATGTCTCGACCTCGTGTTCCGACCCGGCGCTGACCGCCGAGTTCGGAACCGCGCTGACGCCCGGTGTCGGGCAGGCCGAGGTCAGCGGCACTTTGGCGCCGGGGCTGCGCAGCGACTGGACGCTCGAGGTGACGGGCGCCGCCGAATATCAGTTCGATCTGGCAAGCGGTGCTTTTGATCCGGTGCTGACGCTATTGGATGCCGAAGGCGGGATGATCGAGACCAACGACGATGGTCCGACCAGCACCGACAGCCGGATCGTTGTTCGGCTAGAGCCCGGACTTTATTGCCTGGCCGCCGAGGCTTTGGGTGGCGGCGAGGGCGATTTCACCCTGTCCGCCACCGATGAGCCGGCGCCCGCGCCGGTCGATACCTCGGCGATCGCACCCTGTTCGGCGCCTGATCTGACAACGGATTTCGGCACGGTTCTGGCACCCGGCTTTGGCCAGGTGGCGGTTGACGCGACCGTCGCGGCAGGCACGCGCCGGGACTGGGCGATTGTGGTCGCCGAACCGGTGACCCTGCGGATGGATGCGAAAAGCAGTGCGTTCGACACGACGCTGCGGCTGGCCGATGCGGGCGGCGACACCCTGGCGGAAAATGACGATGCGCCGGATGGCAGTACCGACAGCCAGGTCGAGATTGCGCTGGCGCCGGGCAGCTATTGCCTGATCCTGGAAGGATTCGCGGGCGCTGGCGGTGCGGCAGAGATCGCACTCAGCGAGATCGGTGCGGCAGAGTTGGCGCAGATGGCCCTCGAGGATGGCAGCACCATCCCCGCGCCCGATGCGGGCATCGACATTCAGGATCTGGGTGCGCTGGAGGGGACCCTGCAATCAAGCGTGCCATCGCCCGACCGCACCAAGTGGCTGTCGTTCCAGATCGCCGAGGCCGGACCGGTTACGGTAAGCGCCGTCAGCGCCAGCGGCGCTTTCGTGCTGCGTCTCTTTACCGAGGTGGGTCAGATCGTGGCCGAGGCGGCGGGCGAGGGCGGGTTCAGCCCGACATCGCTGGGTGAAAACCTGTCGCCCGGACGGTATCTGATCGGGATGACGCTGGAACGCGGCGCACAATCGCAACTGCGCAACATCATGATCACCCGGAACTAGCCGCCTCGCACATTGCCGTGAAACCGGGGCGACACTGCGCCCGCGATATGACAGGGTCGCCCGATGAACCGCCGCATTCTCATGTCCGTCATCGCACTGCTTGGCGCCTCCACTCTGGCGGCCCGGGCGGATGTGCCCGAAATTGTCGCCGCCACGGCGCATCGGGCCGGGGCGGGATGGATGATCGAGGTAACGTTGACCCATCCCGACACCGGCTGGGAGCATTATGCCGATGCGTGGAGTGTGCATGCCCCCGATGGCACCGTGCTGGGCACCAGAGAACTGATGCACCCGCATGAGCACGAGCAGCCCTTTACCCGGGCATTGACCGAGGTCGGCGTGCCCGATGGGGTGCGCGAGTTGACGATCAGGGCGCGGTGTCTGGTGGCCGGCTGGGGCGAGGAAACCTATACGCTGACCCTGCCCTGAAGGTTCAGTGCCGCCCTTCGCGCAGCCAGGCCAGAAGTGTCAGGGCCGATGCGATTACCAGGAACAACCAGGCTGGCACCAGCGGATTGACCCGCACATCCGCCGTCAGATAGGCGGCGCGCGGGGTGATCGCGATCCAGCCGCGCCCGGCGGCATTGCGGCCTTCGGCAACGCGGCGGATGCCGGGCACGCCGTCTTCCAGGCGTAGGATACCGCCGCGCGTGGCGGCAACGGCGGCGGTCAGCTTTGCGCCGCTGGCGATGGTTTCCTCGAATTCGCGCGGGGCTGCGGGGCCAAGTGCGACCACGGTGGTCATCTCGCCCTCGGTCAGCTTGTAGAGCCCCATCTCGGGACCGAAGAACGTGCCGGTCTGGCGTCCGGGTGATACCTCTTCCAACGGCACGCGCGTCATCGTGCCGTCCGGTGCTGTGATCTCGACCTCACGCGGGCCGTCTTCCAGCGTGCGGCGCGTGATGGTGATCGTCTGGCCGGCGGCGGTGGCGCTCAGCGCCTCTTCCTCAAGTTCCGGCTCGCGCATCATCCAGTGCGCCAGACGGCGCAGCAATTCCAGCTGCGGCCCGCCGCCCTCGTAGCCGCGCGACCAGAGCCAGGCGTGATCCGAGGCCAACAGCGCCACGCGGCCTTCGCCGACCCGGTTCAGCACCAGCAGTGGCCGCCCGTCCGGCCCCTCCATCACCACATCTGCGCCCTCGGCAGGCATGACATCGACCAGCCGGAACCAGCGGCCCCAGGTCGGCGCGCCGTCATTGCCGTTGGCGGCGTTCTCGAGCCCCTCGGTCACCGGATGACGCTGGCCGAGGTCCGAGACCCTGGGCAGGAACGGTGCTTCGATCACCCGCGAGGTCGGCGCGGCGGGCAGGACTTCGGCCAGGGGCGAGCGATAGATGCTGTCGACCGAGGCATAGCCCGGCCCGGACGAGATCAGAACCGCGCCGCCATCGGTTACGAAATCACGGACATTTTCGAGATAGACATTGGGCAGGATGCCGCGACGCTTGTAGCGGTCGAAGATGATCAGGTCGAACTCGTCGATCTTTTCGACGAACAGCTCGCGCGTCGGAAAGGCGATCAGCGACAACTCGTTCACCGGCACCCCGTCCTGCTTTTCCGGCGGGCGCAGGATGGTGAAATGAACAAGATCGACCGACGAGTCGGACTTCAGCAGGTTCCGCCAGGTCCGCTCACCCGCATGCGGCTCGCCGGAAATCAGCAGAACGCGCAGCCGGTCGCGCACACCGTTGATCTGCACCACGGCGGCGTTGTTGCGGGCTGTCAGCTCGCCCACGGCCTCGGGCACATCGAATTGCAGGGCGGTCATGCCGCCAAGCGGCAGGGTGACGGGCAGTTCGATGTCCTGGCCTACCGGCACGGTAAAGCTGAGCGGGTCGCCGCCGTCGATCGAGATCGACAGGACGACCATCATCCCCGCCTCTGCAGGCACCGCACCCTGATCCTCGACCTTCAGCGTCAGCTTGACCTCTTCGCCGAGGATCGCAAAGGCGGGGGCGTTCTTGACGATCAGGCGGCGGTCCCAATCTACCGCGCGCCCGGTCAAGAGGGTGTGCAGCGGCGCGGGTATCACGGGCAGGTGGTCGGCATCGTGCAACTGGCCGTCGGTGACCAGGATTGCGCCTGCAACACGGGCGATGGGTTCTTCGGCCAGCGCCTCGGCCAGGGCGGTGGCCAGCAG
>JBBKVJ010000299.1:0-10694 GCA_037968375.1 Paracoccaceae bacterium
GTGCCTCGGCGGGGGCGGTGGTGTCCTGAGCAATGCTCGCCACCGGAGCGGCGATCAGGGCAAAGGCGGTAAGGGCGAGGACAGACAGGTTATGGCGCATGATGCTCTTTTGGTTTTGCTGTTACAGGTTGTTCGCGGGATCAGTTAGCACGGGTTGCGGTGACTGTCAGGCCCGGATTTCTCGGTATCGGCCCCAAGGAGGCAATGCTTTTCCGGGCCCTTGCGCCGCCAGTTGCGCCGAGACATGAAAAAAGGGTCCTTGGCGGACCCTTTCCCCTATTTTTTGCTCCCTGTCGGACTGGCCGACTTGTTATTGCGCCGGACGCTACGGTCTTTGACAGCATGCGTCAACCGGGAATATCGAGGCCAAATAATTTGATTTCCCGGACAAAAAAGACCGCGCCATCGGGCGCGGCCAGTCTGACAGGGAGGAAGCGTCGGCCGACCCGAAAGATCCTCGGACCGACCGACAGGATCGACACTGGCAGATATTGGTTAAGGTTGTATTGTCACCGCGACAGGTAGTGGGGGGACAGCGTATGGATGACCGGATTTTCGTGGGCGGCGGCGGTGAAGGCTACGCCGACCCGCAGCACCTTTTGCTGAAATATGGCAACCGTCACGGCCTGATCGCGGGCGCCACCGGCACCGGCAAGACGGTGACCCTGCAGATTCTGGCCGAAGGATTCTCGGCCATCGGCGTTCCGGTGATCCTGTCGGATGTGAAGGGCGACCTTTCGGGGTTGGCCAAGGCGGGCAGTGAGGGCTTCAAGCTGCACGAGGCCTTTACCAAGCGCGCCACCACAATCGGCCTCGATCTGATCTACAAGGATTTCCCGGTGACGTTCTGGGACCTTTTTGGCGAGCAGGGCCACCCGGTGCGCACCACGGTGGCCGAGATGGGCCCCTTGCTGATTTCGCGTCTGCTGGAGCTGAGCGAGGCGCAGGAAGGCGTGGTCAACGTCGCCTTCCGGGTGGCTGACGAGGAAGGCCTGCCGCTCTTGGACCTCAAGGATCTGCAGGCGCTGCTGGTCTGGGTCGGCGAGAATGCCGACAGCCTGACGCTGCGTTACGGTAATGTCGCGGCATCGTCGATCGGCACGATCCAGCGGCGGCTGCTGGTGCTGGAGAACCAGGGCGCGGCCAAGTTCTTTGGCGAACCGGCACTGGTGCTTTCCGATCTGATGGCCACCGATGCCTCGGGCCGGGGCCGGATCAACATCCTGGCCGCCGACAAGCTGATGGCCGCGCCCCGGCTTTACGCGACATTCCTGCTGTGGCTTCTGTCGGAACTGTTCGAGGCGCTGCCCGAGGTCGGCGACGCCGACAATCCCGGTCTGGTATTCTTCTTCGACGAGGCGCATCTCTTGTTCGACGATGCGCCGAAGCCCTTGGTCGACAAGGTCGAGCAGGTCGCCCGCCTGATCCGCTCGAAGGGGGTCGGCGTCTATTTCTGCACCCAGAACCCCGCCGACGTGCCCGAAGATATCCTCGGCCAGCTCGGCAACCGGGTGCAGCACGCCCTGCGCGCCTTCACCGCGCGCGATCAGAAGAACCTGCGCCGCGCCGCCGACACCTACCGGGCGAACCCGCGTTTCTCGACCGAGGACGCGATCAAGGAGGTCGGCGTCGGCGAGGCGGTCACTTCGTTTCTGGAATCCAAGGGCGCGCCCGGTATCGTCGAACGCACTTTGATCCGCCCGCCATCGTCGCAATTGGGCCCGATCTCCGAGGCCGAGCGGCGCGAGGTGATCAATGCCTCGCCGGTGATGGGCAAATACGAAAAGACCCTGGACCGCGAAAGTGCCTTCGAGATGCTGCGTAGCAAGGCCGAGGCAGCGGCCAAGGCCGCCGAAGCGGCGGAAGCGGCAGAGGTTCAGAAGGTAGAGGAAGAGCGCGAGTTCAAGACCGGGCGCCGCTATGATGGCGGGGCATCGGGGTCGCGCTCGGGGCGCAGTTCGAAGAAAGAGACAAGCTTTGGCGAGGCGCTGACCAAGAACGTGATGAAAGAACTGACCGGCACCACCGGGCGCCGCATCGTGCGCGGCATTCTGGGCGGCCTGTTCAAGGCGCGGTAGCGCAGGGACGACTTTTGTGGAAACGTCCTTACCCTGAGCCCCTGGTGCCCGCCCGCAACAAAGGGCTTTAGCCCGCCGGGCAGCGGCTGACTGCCCCGTCACACCGAAGGTGTGCGTACAGCACGACGGTCAGCCGCTACATCACCGTTGGCGCGACGAATAAAGTCGGGGTTGGCCAAGCCATAAAGCGCTGACCTTGCCCAAGGCAACGGCGGCCCGCGGTCAGCCGCTGCCCGTTGTTGCGACAGGCCGACCGGTTTTGTTTATTCCCGGCCCCTGCCGGTTGGCGCGGGGCGCCGCCAGACCCGGACAATCGCCTTTGGCAGGCGGCCATCCAGAAAGGCGATCCCAAGCGCCAGCAGGCCCAGCCCCAGATAGGCGCTGGGGGCCAGCGTCTCGCCCCGCGCGAAGGCGCCAAGTGCTATCGCCACAGGTGGGATCATCAGCGTGACGAAGGACAGGTTTGCCGATCCCGCCATCGCCAACACCCGATAATAAAGCAGATAGGCCAGCGCCGTCGAGATCAGCGCGTAATAGCCGATGGCGGCCCAGGTATCGGCCTGCAACGCAAACGACGGCGGCCCCTCGACGACAATCGCCAGCGGCACCATGATCAGCGCTGATGCGCTGAGCATCCCCGCCGCCGCGACCTCGGGCCTAAGCCCGCCCAGCCGCGCCCGCGCCCAGAGGGTGGCAAAGGCATAGGACAGCGTGCCGACCAGCACTGCGATCTGCGCCAGCGAGCGGAAATCGAGACCGGTCAGCGCCTCGGCGCCGATCGCTGCCACCACGCCCGCGAACCCAAGCGTCACGCCGACGGTCTTGCGCAAGCTCAGCCGCTCATCGGCAAAGGCCATGGCGGCCAGAACGGTGGCGAATATCGCCGTCGTGGCGTTCAGGATCGAGGTCAGCCCGGTCTCGATATACAGCTGCGCCCAGGCCATCGCGGTAAACGGGATCACGTTGTTCAAGATGCCCATCACCAGGAACGCGCCCCAGATGCGCGCCTCGCGCGGCACCGGGATGCGCCGCACTATGACCCATATCCAAAGCGCCAAGGCTGCGGGCGCGACGCGCCAGGCCACCGAATGGAATACTCCGACCTCATCCAGCGCCACCCGGATCGCCAGGAACGACCCGCCCCAGATCAGCGCCAGAAGCGACAGTTCCAGCATCGCGCGCGGGCTGAGGGATCGTTGCGGTGTCATCCGCGCTGTCTATGTCGCCCCGATCGTCGGCGCGACCCGAAACCCGCGCATTGTCCATCTTCCGCCGCCGCACGTTGACAGGCTGCCGTCTTTCGCCCATTTCGGGCGCCTTGATGTTGACGGGAATGGTTGGGGCAGGATGCCATGAAAATCGCGGTGATCGGAACCGGCTATGTCGGGCTTGTCTCGGGCGTCTGCCTGTCAGACTTCGGGCATGAGGTCACTTGCGTCGACCGCGACCCGGCCAAGCTGGAAAAGCTGACACAGGGCGATATCCCGATCTACGAGCCGGGGCTGAAATCGCTGATGGCGCGCAATGCCGAGGCCGGGCGGATATCGTTCACCGGCGATCTTGCGGCGGCGGTGGCGGGCGCCGAGGCAATCTTTATTGCCGTTGGCACGCCGACGCGGCGCGGCGACGGCCATGCCGACCTGACCTATGTGATGGCCGCCGCCGAAGAGATCGCCCGCGCCCTGACCGGCTATACCGTGATCGTCACCAAATCGACGGTGCCGGTCGGCACCAACCGCAAGATCGCCGAGGTGATCCGCGCGGCGAACCCGAAGGCCGATTTCGATGTCGCCTCGAACCCCGAGTTCCTGCGCGAGGGTGCGGCCATCGACGATTTCATGCGCCCCGACCGGGTGGTGATCGGCGTCGAAAGCGAACGGGCCCGAGGAGTGATGGCCGAGGTCTACCGGCCGCTTTATCTGCGCGAGTTTCCGATTGTCTTCACCGATCTGGAAAGTGCCGAGATGATCAAATACGCCGCCAATGCGTTCCTCGCCACCAAGATCACCTTCATCAACGAGATCGCGGGCCTGTGCGAACGCGTCGGCGCCGACGTGCGGGCGGTGGCCAAGGGCATGGGGCTTGATGGCCGGATCGGTTCGAAATTCCTGCATGCCGGGCCGGGCTACGGCGGCTCGTGCTTTCCCAAGGATACCCGGGCGCTGGCCCGGATCGGGCAGGAGCACGGGCTGCCGATGCAGATCACCGAGACGGTGATCGAGGTGAACGAGGTGGTCAAGCGGCGCATGGTCGAAAAAGTCCTCGACCTCTGCGGCGGTTCGGTGAACGGCAAGATCGTGGCGGTGCTGGGCGTCACCTTCAAACCCAATACCGATGACATGCGCGAAGCCTCGGCGCTGACTATCGTGCCGGCGTTGGTTGGCGGCGGTGCGCAGGTGCGTGTGGTCGATCCGCAAGGCAGGCGCGAGGGCGAGGCGCTGTTGCCGGGGGTCGCGTGGGTGACCGATCCCTATGAGGCGGCGACGGGTGCCGAGGCGGTGGTTTTGCTGACCGAGTGGAACGAGTTTCGCGCGCTTGACCTGCAGCGGCTGGCGGGCCAGATGAAATCGCCGCGGATGGCCGATCTGCGCAATATCTATCCCGCCGAAGATGTCCGTGCCGCCGGATTTGTCGAACACACCGGCGTCGGGATCGGCTAGGACCCTTGGGCGGGCGCCGTTCGGCATCGCCAAACGGCGCGCGACGAACGACACCGCCCTGACAACCGCAAGCCTGGATAACGCTGATGACCCCGCCCGCCCGCCTGTCCGCCGCCATCGCGATCCTCGACCGTGTTCTGGCCGGCGAGGCGGCAGAAAAAGCGCTGACCTCATGGGCCCGCTCCAGCCGCTATGCCGGGTCGAGCGACCGCGCCGCCGTGCGCGATCTGGTGTTCGACGCGCTGCGCTGCCTGCGCTCGCATGCCGCCCTCGGCGGCGTGATGACCGGGCGCGGCCTGATCCTGGGGGGCGTGCGCGCCCGTGGCGAGGATGCGGTGGTGCTGTTTACCGGCGACGGCCATGCGCCAGCCGCCTTGACGGTGGCTGAAATGACCTCGGGACATCAGCCCGCGGACCTTGAGGCGCTCAATTGCCCCGACTGGATCGCGCCGCAACTGCGCGCCAGCCTCGGACCCGATTTCGCACCCGTCATGACGCTGTTTCACCGCCGTGCCCCGGTCTTCCTGCGGGTGAACCTGACAAAGGCGGGCCGCGACGCCGCCGGTGCGCGTCTCGGCGATGACGGCATCGAGACCAGGCCCCATCCGCTGTCGCAAACGGCACTCGAGGTTACCGGCGGGGCCCGGCGGGTTCAGGGGTCGGCTGCCTTTGCCGACGGCTGGGTCGAGTTGCAGGACGCAGCGTCGCAGGCGGTGATCGATGCGCTGCCGCTGACGCCTGACATGAAGGTGCTGGATTATTGCGCCGGAGGCGGTGGCAAGACGCTGGCAATGGCGGGGCGGGTCAAGGCCAGATATTTTGCCTATGATATCGCGCCGGCGCGGATGCGCGATCTTGGGCCACGCGCCGACCGCGCCGGGGCCGGGGTGACGGTTCTGGACAGTCCGGATGCGGGTGCGCCCTACAACGTCGTATTGTGCGACGTGCCCTGTTCGGGGTCGGGCGCCTGGCGCCGGGCGCCTGACAGCAAGTGGCGGCTAGATCAAGACCGCTTGAGCGAGCTTTGCCGGCTTCAGGCGCAGATCCTTGATGCTGCTGCAGCACTCGTCGCGCCCGGCGGCATACTGGCCTATGCCACCTGCTCGCTGCTTGATGCCGAGAATGCTGCACAGATCACCCAGTTCTGCAGCCGGAACCCGGGATGGCAAGCAAATATGTCACGAAGCCTTTCGCCACTTGATGGTGGCGACGGGTTTTTTACTGCACACTTGACGAGACATACCTGAATAGCATTATGCAACTTGGGGAAAACGTCTGGTCTGGCTTAAGTTACGATTAAGTCTTTCCGATCGACATTGGGGGCTAGCGAATCGGAACGGAGGGTTTCGGTGCGGAACGCCATGACTGTCGATGAACCCCTGACCCGGCTTTCAGCCATCCTGAGCGATCAGGCACCGCTGCTTCTGGCGGCGGGCGTAGCGCTTGTTTCACTTGGCCTTTATCTGGGCGCCGGTCAATTCGGCCTGCCGCTGGTCGCATCCGGCACCACGATGGCCTCACTGGCAGGCATCGGTCGCATGATCGGCATTTCGGGCGCAGTCGGCGGGTCTGGTCGGCGCAGCGATCTAATGCTGGCCACGGGTCACGACCCGACCCCATGCTTTGGCACCACGAAAGACGGCGAGATCTGGTTTCTCAATCCTGCGGCGAAAGATCGGTTTGCCTCGGTCGCAGGGCAATCCCTGACAATCGCCCTTGGCGGCATCTTCGCCGAACCCGCCTCGGCGCTTCGCCGCCTGCAGGATAAGGCATTGGCGGTGGGCGCGACCCGGCATGACGCGGTCACGAAATCGGGTGCGGTCCGCCTGACCGTCGTCGATCTGAACGACGACGGGTTTCTGTGGCGCTTTGACGAAGCCACGACACCGTCCGGTCCGGCCGATGCGGTTGTGCACCTGCCACTCATGACGGTCGATAACAGTGGTGCCGTGACTTTTGCGAACGATGCGATGCACCTGCTTTTGGGCCAGAAGGTCAAGCATATCGACCGGGTGCTGACCGAGTTTCCGCCACCGTCCGGCAGCATCTGCAGTGTGACCACGATAACCGGGTCGCTGCCGATGCGCGTTGTCGCCATCGATGGTGGCGGCACCGGGCAGCAGTTGGTATTCCTGCCTCCGGACGATGGTGCCTGGCAACCGTCCGAGGGTGCCAGCGCTGCAACCGAAGACCTGCCGGTCGGCCTGCTGGAACTTGCGGCGGACGGGCATATAGCATCGGCGAACCGGCTGGCCCGCGAGTTGCTGCTTTTGGGCGATGACACCGACCTTGCCGGGGTGACGCTGTCGGATCGTCTGGAAGGTATGGGGCGACCGGTGCGCGACTGGCTGGACGAGGCCGCCAAGTCGCGGGGTCTGAGCAAGCCCGAGGTCCTTCGCGTGCGCTCGGACGAGGCAGAATTGTTTCTCAAGATCACCCTCGGACGTGCTCCGGGGCGGGGTCCGGTGCGGCTGATCGCGGTTCTGAACGACGCCACCGAACTGAAAACGCTTGAGGCGCAGTTCGTGCAGAGCCAGAAGATGCAGGCCATCGGGCAACTTGCCGGCGGTGTCGCGCATGATTTCAACAATCTGCTGACGGCGATCTCGGGGCATTGCGACCTGATGTTGTTGCGTCACGACCAGGGCGATTCAGACTACGGCGATCTGGTGCAGATCCATCAGAACGCCAATCGTGCGGCCTCGCTGGTCGGCCAGCTATTGGCGTTTTCGCGCAAGCAGACATTGCAGCCGCAGATCATCGACCTGCGCGACACGCTATCGGACCTGACCCATCTTCTGAACCGTCTGGTTGGCGAGCGGATCACGCTGACGCTGCATCACGAGGTCGGCCTGCCGACGATCCGCGCCGACCGGCGGCAGCTTGAGCAGGTGATCATGAACCTGGTCGTGAACGCCCGCGACGCGATGCCCGAGGGCGGTGAGATCCGGGTCGAGACGATGGAGCGGATCCTGGGCGACGGGCTGACCCGCGACCGCGCCAAGGTGCCACCGGGGCGTTATGTGGTGGTGAAGGTCGAAGACCACGGCACCGGCATCGCGCCCGACAAGATCGGCAAGATATTCGAGCCGTTCTACACGACCAAACGCACCGGCGAAGGCACCGGCCTTGGGCTGTCGACCGCCTACGGCATCGTCAAGCAAAGCGACGGTTACATTTTCGCCGACAGCGCAGTTGGTTGTGGCACGGTCTTCACCCTTTATTTCCCGGCGCATGACCAGCCCGCCGAGGTCCGCAGCCCACCGCCCGTCGCGGGCCGGGCCAGCGTCGGCATCCCGCGAACGATCTCGCGACCCCCGCCTGCCAACGGTCGCGCGTTCGCGCAGGCCACTGCCAGCATGAACGCCGGCAGAGCAAGCCATTTCGTCCCTGCCGCCGCTGGCGCTGTCTCCGGTATGGCGTTGACCAATCAAGACCCGCTGCAACCTGCCCTGACTGGCACCGAGGCCAGCAATGCCGTCGGATCTGCGGCGGCCGCGGTGCCCGATCTCGTGCCAGGCGAGGGCGGCGTTGTCCTTCTGGTGGAAGACGAGGCGCCGGTTCGCGCCTTTGCCTCACGCGCGCTGCGCATGCGCGGCTATACCGTGATCGAGGCCGAAAACGCCGAAGAGGCGCTGGCCACGCTGCAGGACCCGGCACTGAAGGTCGACGTGTTCCTGACCGATGTCATCATGCCCGGCATGGACGGTCCGACCTGGGTGCGTCTGGCGCTGCAGGACCGCCCGAACGTCAAGGTGATCTTCGTCTCGGGCTATGCCGAGGATTCATTCGGCGAGGAACAGGCGCGGATTCCGAACTCGGTCTTCCTGCCAAAACCGTTTTCCCTCAGCGAGTTGACCGCGACGGTACAAGACCAGCTGAACTGAGGGCACCGCGCTGGCGCCCTGCTACCGCGTGGCGGCAAGCGACCTGTAAAGCGCGTAATCGGCGCTCAGCGCCTGACGCAGCTGGGCCTCGGTCTGCTCCGAAAGGTCGAGATTGCTTTTTGGCGATACGTTCACCTGCGGCAGGATGATCTCGAAATCCAGCCGATCCTCGAGGAACGCGACAAATTGCGCGATCTCTTCGTAGCGGAATATGCGCAGATCGCAGGTATCTGGCCCCGCCGACAGAAAGCGCGCCTGCGTCCCCACGGCAGCAAAATCGGGCTTCGGGTCGCTGAGATAGGCCAGCGCGAACTCCTCAAAGCTCATGCCTTCGGTGCTGCGCTCGGCCCGCGGGACGTCATCGCGCTGCCGATACCGATACCAGCTGCCCAGCCAGGACAAGGGTTCGCGCATCAACGCCACGACGGTGAAGTCTTCCTTGCCGGCGCTTCTGAGGAACGGCGCCAGAAATTTTCCGTAGCGGCGCACCGATGTGTGCTTCAACTGCGGCGGATTCTCGATCGCGATGCTGGCCAGAGGCGCCAGAGCGGACTCGATCGCCGTCGTCCCGGTTTTCGGCGTCGCCAGAAAAACCAGCCGTTCCTTCCAGAAAACAAGCATCTTGGCCCTTTCGATAAGGCACCACGTTACCGCAGCGGCATTAACTAAAGATTCATTCAAATAAGAAAAGATCAATTTTAGGAAAACTTGTTGAAATGTTCTCGTTTTGATCGCATAACAGCGAACCGAACACAACGGGAACAAACATGGCCGGAACAAACACGGCAATTGTCGCCCCGGGACGGGTATGGAATAAGGAAGCAGCAAATGGCTACGGGAACTCTCCTCGAAATGACCGACAAACGGATCACCGACAAACAGCGTGCGCTCGATTCCGCACTTGCCCAGATCGAACGGCAGTTCGGCAAGGGCTCGATCATGCGGCTTGGCTCGGACAATCCGGTGACCGAGATCGAATCGACTTCGACCGGTTCGCTGGGCCTCGATATCGCACTTGGCATCGGCGGGCTGCCGAAGGGCCGGATCATCGAGATCTACGGCCCGGAAAGTTCGGGCAAGACCACGCTGGCGCTGCATGTCGCGGCCGAAGAGCAGAAAAAGCACGGCGTCTGCGCCTTCGTCGATGCCGAACACGCGCTTGACCCGCTTTACGCCCGAAAGCTGGGTGTGAACCTGGACGAGTTGCTGATCTCGCAGCCCGATACCGGCGAACAGGCACTTGAGATCGTCGATACACTGGTGCGCTCGGGTGCGGTCAGCCTGGTGATCGTCGATTCGGTTGCCGCACTGACGCCCAAGGCCGAGCTTGAGGGCGACATGGGCGACATGCAGATGGGCAGCCAGGCCCGCCTGATGAGCCAGGCGATGCGCAAGCTGACAGGCTCGATCAGCCGGTCGAAATGCATGGTGATCTTCATCAACCAGATTCGGATGAAGATCGGCGTGATGTTCGGTTCGCCCGAAACCACGACCGGCGGCAATGCGTTGAAATTCTACTCGTCGGTGCGTCTCGATATCCGCCGCATCGGCGCGATCAAGGACCGCGACGAGGTGGTCGGCAACGCCACCCGCGTGAAAGTCGTGAAGAACAAGGTGGCGCCGCCGTTCAAACAGGTCGAGTTCGACATCATGTATGGCGAAGGCATCTCGAAGATGGGCGAGTTGATCGATCTCGGCGTCAAGGCCAACGTGGTCGAGAAATCCGGCGCCTGGTATTCCTACGGCGATGAGCGGATTGGCCAGGGCCGCGAGAATGCCAAGCAGTATCTCAAGGACAACAAGGACGTGGCCGCCGCGATCGAGGAAAAGATCCGCGCCAGCCACGGGCTCGACTTTGGCGCCAGGGATGATGGCGATGCGGGTGGCGATACCGGCGGCGACGGCGATGTAATGGAGGCCTGAGGCCTTTTCACGGACGCAGAAGGGGAACTGCAGAAATCCCCCGGGTTCCGGATACGGGGCCGAGAATATCCCGGGGCAGGGCGCGGCAAAGGCTGCGCCCTGTTTCGGTTGGCAGACTGTATCGGCGCGGGCGCTGTGGACAGTCA